>NZ_JAIWON010000048.1 GCF_020216885.1 Zymomonas sp.
ACGGCGGGGACCCCGTGCTGATGCACCTGAAAAAGCCTTGGCTGGTTTCTTGCGTTCAACGGGTCTTACAAAAGAAGAACTGGAATTACGTGAAACACCCAAGGGTAATTTTTACTATGCCCATATCGAAAAGCCCGGCCAAACGCTGATTGCTTTATTGGGTGAAGCGATACCGGCTATCATCAAGACTTTCCCTTGGCCAAAATCGATGCGCTGGGGTAATTTCTCTGCCAGCAGCGAATCTTTGCGTTGGGTCAGACCTTTAAAGGGTATTGTTGCCCTTATTGATGAACAACTTATTCCAATCGAATTGGACGGTATCACTTCAGGCACAGAAACGAAGGGGCATCCTTTCCATCATCCTGATGTCGTTACCCTTGCCAAGGCTTCGGATTATCCCGAAAAAATGGCCGCTGCTCATGTCATGATAGATTTTGATGCGCGGGTGCAGAAAATTACCGATGAGGCAAGAAAAGCTGCACAAAAGGCAGGCTTAACCTTGATCGAAGATGCCGCCTTGGCACAGGAAAATGCTGGGCTGACAGAATGGCCAGTGCCACTTCTTGGTCGCTTTGATGAGGCTTATTTGGCTGTGCCAAGAGAAGTCATCCAGCTCACAATGCGGACAAACCAGAAATATTTTGCCTGCACCGATCGCAACCAAGATTTGGCGGCTGTATTCATCTGTGTTGCTGATATGGAAGCGCAAGATGGCGGTAAAGAAATTACCCAAGGTAATGAAAAAGTGCTGTCTGCCCGTCTTGCTGATGCCCGCTTCTTCTGGGAACAGGATTTAAAAATCCCGCTTGAAAATTGGCTCCCAAGACTGGATTCCGTTCTTTTCTATGAAGGTATGGGATCGGTTGGCGACAAAGCGAAACGGATCGCCCATCTGTCCGGCTATATCGCTGACCAGATCGGTGCCGACCGGAAACAGGCCGAACGGGCAGGGCTCCTTGCCAAGGCTGATCTTGCCAGTAACATGGTAGGCGAATTTCCTGAATTACAGGGCGTTATGGGGGGCTATTATGCCAAAGCCGGCAATGAAGCGCCCGACGTGGTCTCCGCTGTCAGCGGGCAATATCAGGCCGAAGCCGGAGCCGGCGTTTCAGCCGCAGTTTCACTCGCTGATCGTATCGACAGCTTGGCCTGCTTCTTTGTCCGTAATATCCGCCCTACCGGATCAAAAGATCCTTTCGCTCTCCGTCGTGCTGCGGTTCAAATTATCCAGACCATTATTGCGCATCAATTGCGGCTGCCTTTAACGCCTTTATTTGAAAAAGCAGGGGCAGGCGACCAGATTGAAAGTTTGTTGGCCTTTATCACTGAACGGTTAAAGGTGCAGCAGCGTGAAGCCGGTATCCGCTATGATTTAATTGATGCCGTGCTGGCACTAGGGTACGAAGACGATGTTATTCGTCTTCTGGCAAGGGTGCAGGCGTTACAAAGCTTTATTGAAAGCGAAGATGGGAGTGATCTTCTGGCGGGCTATCGTCGGGCAGTCAATATCCTAAAGGGTAGCGAAGCCGCAGAAAAAGGCGAAATCAGTCAGGACAATATCGAACAGGCTGAACAGGATTTACAAAAGGCTCTTCAGGCGATAGAAACGCCCCTAGAACAGGCGTTGAAAGCTGAAGATTACGCCACCGCGATGACGGCATTGGCGAGCTTACGTCAGCCAATTGACCAGTTTTTTGATAAAGTGATCGTCAATCACGATAATACTGGCATCCGATCACGCCGCTTGGCGCTCTTAGAACAAATCCGCACAGCTATGCATCAGGTTGCTGATTTTTCAGTTGTTGAAGCTTTAACTATTGAAGCTTCGGGGCGTAAACGCTAAATACAATAGAGCTTACGCATTAAGGAAAGACGGTTCAGAATTTTGAACCGTCTTTTTTTATGTGTAATAATAATTGTTCTTTGTAAAAAAACACCAAATTTAAAAATAAAATCATTTTTCACAATGAAATAAAAATATTTCCAATTTGGATTATTTGATTCTAAAATCAGATATTATTTTAACGCGATTTATAGAATAGAGTATCTTTGATTTTATTTACTGAAATAGCCTTTTTAATATTGAATTTTGACTATAAAATATATGCATCTCATTTCTCATTTTAATAATTTTATTTCAAAGAAATAGACGATTCTTGATCCGCTTGTGATCCGAAAATGAAGCATCGCTTATGATTCATAAATCAAAGAGCCAGTCTTAAGACTGCCCTTCACCATTTTCACTTAATCGCGTGAACCATTTAACGACAGGTATAGCGCAAATAACAAGCATCAAAAAAGACGAAATGACACTGGATAATGCCGCTCCATTGATACCGGCCACGCGCATCATTCCATATAAGAATACAAAATAGCAGCCAATAATCGCGGTTCTAGCTTTAAGAACAAAGGATATCCGTTTCATCACTGTTAATAGCGGCTCAATCGGTACAAGGCAGATATCAAACAAAGCGCTACAAACCAGCAAAACCAAAATAGTTTTTTCACCCGGCCAGCTATAATGCAACATATAGGTAAAAAGACGTTCTCCAACCAAGACCGTCAGGAAAAACACCAATAGCGAAAAGCCCAAAATAAGACCGAATATCTTTAAGGTAACAAGGCGCATACCATGCCAATCGCCCTTATCCCGAAAGCGAATAAATTCAGGATATAGGGTCGGGATCATCATCTGTGCTGGCTTGGATAAACCGTTACTAATCTGGCGCGCGACCCGATAGACAGCGGCTTCCCCAGCCCCCAATGAACTACCAATAGCAAGGGTGCCACCCTGCTGGAAAACGGAATCTAGGATTTCATTAAAACTGACGCTTAAAGTGAATTTCCACATGCCTTCAACGGGTGTTTTTCCCTGAAATATTTTTCTTATCGGAAAGGCGCGTTTTGTATATTGGTGAAAGAGATAAATACCGGCGTAACTACAGGTGACAAAAAGCGTGAATTGCGTCAGGCACCATATAAACAAAAAATACCCCAAAGGCATATGAAGCCAATAACCAATGCCACAACCTCCGGTTCTGACGCAGGTCGTAATAAACTCATAAATAGTGACCAATTTAAAGCGGTTACACAGCCGTAACATACCCGTTGACCAGCCGATATTCATAAAAAGTATAATCAGCATACAAAGCAAGGCATCCGGCTTGACTTCGGCAGGCCATCCCAATCTTGAGGTGCCTAAAATCAGGATGCCGCCTAACCCTACCAACATACCTATCGCCGCACTGAAAAAATCGGCTCTGATACAAAAGGCAAGGACATCATCAAATTGGTTAAAATCTTTTTCCTGAAAGGCTTTTGAACCGTAATGCAGCAAGGTCTGCCATGACTGAAAACGGGTGATATCCGAAATCAGGGTAGCAAAAGTCGTAATCAAAAGCATGACACCAAACAGGTTCAATCCCAATGTCTGGGATGTCCATGCGACATAGACAAAACTGCAAACCGCATTCAAAACGCGGCCTGTAATCAAAATGCCGGTATTGCCAATGATACGGGAAAAGACAGATCGGGATTTCTGGGGCATGATATCCAAACAGGCATCACTGACAGAAAGGCAGTCAAAGGTCAGTCTTGCCTTAATAAAAAGGGTCTTTTGATAGCCCATCTTTTAAAGAAGGCTATCTCATAAGCAATATCTATATTGTTAATAACGGTATCGCTTATAATAGATCATATTTTCAAAATAGGCTGAAAGCATATCGATGGGTATCAGAAAAGATCTATGGAAAATTTTCCTTGTAAAACAGCCTATCACCGAAATTTTGGAATCTTCTAAAATTGATGGCGAAATACTCGATATTACCCGCGATTTGAATTTTTATTGCTTTTCTGCGGATCCCTTTGGCTTCGAAAAAGACAATAGTCTTTATGTTTTTTCTGAATATTATGATTACAGGAGCCGTAAAGGAGTCATTGAATGTCAAAACTTTAATAAAGAATTACAGCTTCTTTCTCAAAAAACGGTGCTTTCCGAAGATTGGCATCTATCTTATCCCTATGTTTTTGAAGCCGATAACCAAATCTATATGCTGCCGGAGGCTTCCCGTAATCATAAACTGACGTTTTATCATGCCATATCTTTTCCTGATCATTGGGAACGGCTCTGCGATATAAATTTGGGGGGCGATATCGCTATTGATGCTACGCCGGTTTTCCATGAGGGCATGTGGTGGTTATTCTATATGTCCGGCTCTGCCAAAGCCCGTAAGAAGCAAGAACTCCATGCCGCCTATGCTCATGCACTAACCGGAAAATGGACAGTTTATAAACATAATCCAGTCATTGAAGGTTTTGCCTATAGCCGACCGGGGGGAAGTGCTATTCTCAATAAAGAGGGCAAATTAGTCCTGCCGGTTCAAGATTGTGTGACAACCTATGGCCGTGCTATCCGATCTTTATTATTCGACCATTTAAGTCCTGATTTAATACAATGCTCGGTTGGAAAAGCGATCGATATTCCGGCTTCTTTGTCACCCTATATAGAGGGGATGCATACCCTATCCGCTATCGGGGATATGACTCTTATTGACGCAAAGAAAACCGATCTTTCATTAAAAGGCATCGGGTTACAAATTATAAGAGAATTCAAAAAATAAACCTCATACAGGCTATGATTGTCTGTATGAGGCCTATTCAATAGAAATTAGCGGAAGCGATCAGGGCGATAGCGCGTCGGATCAACCTCTGCCATCCAGTCAGGCAGCTCTTCTCCTAATAACAGGCAAGCCGCCAACATTGATCCCGCAACGGAGGTCTGAATACCAAAACCACCTTGTCCGGCACACCAAAAGAAGCCTTCTGCTAATGGATCAGCGCCATAGACAGGGGCTCGATCAGGTGAAAAGCTGCGTAATCCAGCCCAGCAGCGTTCTACCTTTTCAATTTTCCAGTCGGCGGCTTTGCTAAAACGATCAATAGCCAAGGCGATATCGATTTCTTCCGGCGCGACATCTGCCGGAGCTTGGGCGTGTTCATCATGAGGGGTCAACCAAATACGATTACCGTCTTCCGGCTTGAAATAGAAACGGGTTAAGGCATCCATGATCAACGGCATTTCTGCCGGTGGGGTAGGGGAAACCTGCAACTGAATCATGGTGCGACGATAGGGCGTAATGACAATGGGCAAAGCCCCTGCCAAAGCGGCCACTTCGCTCGCCCATGCACCCGCTGCATTGACAACCCGTTTGGCTTTAAATTCATCGCGTGTTGTTTTGATCTGCCAATAACCATCTAGACGTTTAAGGCCTGTCACGCGATTATAGGTTTTTAAATGGGTGCCACTTTTTTGGGCAATGGATAAAAAATGGGCATGCAAAGCACCGACGTCGATATCTTCGCAACTGCCTTCTTTTAAACCATGATCCCAGCCTTCTTTCAGGCGACCACCCGTCGCTTCGATGTCATTACGATCAAGAGGCGTTAAAACAACTGACGTATCGGCAAAATTGTCTTGTAATTGTTTTAAGGCTTCCAGACCGTCTTTATCGGCAACATGGGCGATCCCGCGCGGCGACAAAAATCCACCGGCCTTCAATTTCGGGCCCGTTGCACTCGTAAGCGGCTGAACAGCAGGGCCCCCATAGGTTTCTGACCAAAAGGCCGCCGATCTTCCTGTTGCATGATAACCGGGGGCAGATTCTGCCTCCAATAGTAAGATATTGGCCTTATCTCCAAGCATAGCTGCCAAACCAGCGCCGGCAATTCCGCTTCCGATAATGGCGATATCGAAAATTTCTGACATTCTTTTCTCCATCTCGACCATTCGGACGGGATATGTGATTCCAGCCTGATCTTAAAAAATCGGCTGTCGATCTCATATCTCGACAAACAAGGGTTTCATTGCCATCTTGGAGTAAAAATAGGAAGGAAAGTTATTATTCTCGAATAGCTATTCACTTAAAAAACAGCCTCTGCCCATTAGAATGGCGCAGACTTCAATCGCTTGTTATGATAAGAAATTTTCAAAAATAAGCGATAAAATAGATTAAAAATTCAAAAAATATGTTAAATTTTTATTTAAATTTTATATCATATCTCGGAAATATTAAAAAATTATTAAAAAGAGCAGAAATATCTAATTTTTTATAAATTGTGCTATATTTACAGTGCAGTTGAGCCACAGTTTGATGTTTTTCTATAAAAGTAAAGTGAGAATCCCCTTATAAATATAGAAAATATATCAATCTTTAGTTAGAAACTTTTCATTCGGATAAGGGGATAAAAATCAGACAATGACATGGGGCAAGCTTGATATCGGCTTGACGAGGGGGAAGAAGACCTTTGCATATGCATTGGGGGGATGCTTTTTATCTTTTTTCCTTCAGCCGATGGCGATAGCTGCACCTGCATCGCTTATTGGACCACCACGTCCTGAAGTTTCTTCCAGCCGTGGTTTGCAGCCGGTTCGGGTTATGCACAGCCGCCATTCCGAATCGAAAGAGGGCAATCGCCTTTTGGGGCGGGTCAGCAGTAACGCGCCGATTGGCTCTTTTACGCCTTCTATCGGTGATCCACGGTTGGCCGCTGCCTTTGCCCAATCTTCGAATAATGGCTTGTCATCTGGTTTCCAATTTACGCCCTCTTCGGTTCCGGGGCATAAGCGGGCTGTCACCGTTGCCGTTCGGACGCATATCCTTCCTCCGACCGGCGAGAAAAACGGAACGCCCCAGAGCTTAAGTATTTCTCCGAATACCGCTTACAATATGGGGGCATCCCTCAGCTGGAAAGAATTCACGCTGAACGGTGATGTTGGTCATATCAATGATGGTCCCATTATAGGCGGTCGTGATGCTTTTGATGTCGGGGTGAATTATACCCACCACAATTGGTCAACACGGTTACAGATGAATGCTGCCCATAATAGCGGTGAAAGGGCAAACGCCATCGGGGATAATAGCAATTATTCTCTTGATGTCGCTGGCTCTTATATGATTAACCATCGCTTCCAGATTTCCGGTGGCCTTCGTTATACGATGCAACGGAATAGCCATATTGCGCCTTCTGCCCCTGATGTCCAAAGGGATGGGCAAGCTGTTTATCTGGGTACCAGTTTTAATTTCTGATATATTCTAAGCTGTTCAAAAGAGCAGAATAACCAATAAGGGAGTTTTTCCTTTGAAAGTGGCGCTGGGGCAATTTGCTGTTCAGCCTGATTGGCATGAAAATCTCGACATTTGTTTTGACTTGATCAAACGTGCAGCAGGAAAAGAAGCTGACCTGCTTGTGTTCCCAGAAGGTATTCTGGCACAGGATATGGCTGATCCCGATCTTATCCCTAAAACGGCACAACCGCTAGATGGGGCTTTTATTACGCGTTTGGCAGCGGAAACTCTGAAATATCCTACATTGACGATTGCAGGCTGCTTGCCCATCCCCGATGGGAAAGACCGATTTTATAACACGCTTTTAGTCATTAAAAATGGGCAGATCATTGCCCAATATCGGAAATTGCATCTTTACGATGCCTTTTCTCACCAAGAATCCCGATCAATTACCGCCGGCGACAGTCTGCCTCCTTTAGTCGAAATCGCCGGATTCAAGGTTGGCTTGATGATCTGTTATGATCTCCGCTTTCCCGAATTGGCCAGACGCCTTGTGTTGGAAGGTGCGGATGCGCTTATTCTGCCCGCAGCTTGGGTCAAAGGTTCAGGGAAAGAAGCGCATTGGGATATTCTGGTCAAGGCCAGAGCCTTAGAAAATACCTGCTATATGATTGCGGTCGGGGAATGTGGTCAACGCAATATCGGAAATAGCATGGTTGTTGATCCGCTAGGCGTTGCCATTGCAAGGGCAGGGGAGGAACCCGCCCTGATTATGGCTGAACTCTTCCATAAACGTATTGCACATGCACGGGACATTTTGCCTGTGCTGCATAATCGCCGTTTTTTGCCACCCAAATTTATCTAAGGTCAGAAAACGGGATAGGACGCTTTTTTCCCTTGGAAAATATCCTTCATCACGATGGTCGAAGTCAATTTCTTGACACAAGACAGGGAAGATAACTGTTCATCATATAATTTCTGAAAAGAAGACAGATCCTTCGTAATGATGTGAAGGATATAGTCAGGCGTCCCGAATAATCTTTCCGCACTGATGACTTCGGGAATCGTCAATAAAGCATCTTCAAATATTTGAACGAGTTGTTTGTTACTTTCGGATAAGGTCACAAAAACAATCGCCGAAAAGGTCAGACCCAGCTTTCTGTAATCAATGCAGGCACGATAACCCTGTATCGCACCAGATTTTTCCAAAGCATGCACGCGCCTGTGACAAGGAGAGAGGCTAAGACCGATTCTGTCAGCCAATTCGGTCAGTGTTAGGCGAGCATCACTTTGTAGTTCAGCAAGTATTTTTCGGTCTATTTGATCCATGTGAAAAAATATACCTCACAATCTCGCTAACAAGCAATAAATTAGAAAGATATTGCGCTCTGTCAGGGATATTATCCCGTCTAACAGCGGTTAAGGGGAATTTTCTCGCTTCAATAGTCCTCTTGCCCCTGAAATTTTTCAAAATATTCGGATGGTCTTTTTTCAAGGTATTTCACCTTGGATCTCAAGGAGATAAAAATATGCCAATAGAAATATTGGTTGCTTTTTGGGCTGTTTCTGTTCTTTTTGTTGTGATTCCGGGGGCTGATTGGGCATATGTCCTTTCTGTTGGAACCAATCATAAATCGATTGTCGCTGCCGTTTTCGGCTTGGTGCTGGGCTATGTTGCAGCGACTATTCTTGTCGCTATCGGTGCGGCTGCCTTAATTGCCAAAACGCCTTTTGCTTTGGACTTTCTCACTTGCGCAGGCGCTATTTACCTTTTCCTTTTAGGCATTGGCTTGTTGCGCCATCCGCCTGTCTTACAAGGTGAGGATATCTCCGTTGCCAAAAAAGCCAGCTATAGTCAGTGGATTAAAAAAGGCTTTTGTGTCAGCGGGTTAAATCCCAAAATGTTTTTATTTTTTCTGATGTTCTTACCGCAATTTACATCGGCAAAGGCCGACTGGCCTTTTTCAATTCAGATTTTGGCCTTAGGTATCGTCCATACCTTCAATTGTGGCAGCATCTATTTACTGATCGGCTTTCTGGCGCGGGCTTTACTCAAAAAATACCCCCATATCAATCTGGCACTCAGTCGTTTTTCCGCCGTTTCCATGATGACAATATCCATCATCCTGTTGGTAGAACGGTATATTCTTGGTGAAATGTAACGCGCCTCAAAAAGGAATATCGGAATATCCCAATTCTCAAGATTTTTTGGTAAAAAACTTTTCTCCAAAGGTCTAACTGTTTTGATGACGCGCGTTAAAAGAACACGCCTTATAAAATAAATGCGCTATTTTGATGAAAACGCCATAGGAAACAGGGCAAAATGCGCTATGGAGTAGGAAGGCCTTGGCTCATCGACAGCCTCGCCTGACATAACATCCGGTTCTATTAACATAGGCTCTTCGGATACTATCCTTCATATTCGATATAGGTTTCATCCTATATCCGGTTGAAAATTTTTGGAAACAGTCGCTTGATGCGTTCTTCCTCTTGCTAGGAATAGAAGAGCATTTATAAGCAAAGCGGTCATACCGCCATTATTCTTGGGGATTGTTATTTTATGCCTTGTCGCCGCTTTTTGACTCTTTTTATGGCTGTTGCCATTTTACCTTTGGCTGCTTGTGGACATGGTAAGCAAAAGAAAGTTGCGGGTATGGCACCTTCAAGAGTAACCACCATCGGTATCAATGCGTATATCTGGCGGGCAGCCTTGGAAACTTTTTCCTTTATGCCCCTGATTCAAACCGATGCGAATGGCGGTGTTATTATTACCGATTGGTATGTTAATCCGGCCAGTCCTAATGAACGGATGCGGGTGGCTGTTGCTATTTTCGGAGATGATCTTCGCGCTGATGCCTTACGGGTTTCTGCATCCCGCCAGATATTGCGGGAAGGTGTCTGGATCGATAATCCTGTAGATGCCAGCACGATACAAAAACTGGAAGATGTTGTGCTGACCCGTGCCCGCGATCTCCGTCGGACAGCTATGTCCGGTGAATAAGAAAAGGTTTTCGATTGATGAGTGAGTCTGGTTTTTCCCAGCGTTTTAATCCGCATGTAGTTGATGGCCGCTGGCAAAAAAAATGGGAAGAAAGCGGCTGCTTCCACGCGAAAGACAATTCAGACCGGCCACATAGTTATATTCTCGAAATGTTTCCATATCCTTCTGGACGGATTCATATGGGGCATGTCCGTAACTATACCATGGGCGATGTGCTGGCGCGTTATTACCGAATGAAAGGCCACGAAGTCCTGCACCCGATGGGGTGGGATGCTTTCGGTATGCCGGCTGAAAACGCCGCGATGGAACGGAAAATTCATCCGCGCGAATGGACGATGTCCAATATTGCGGCTATGCGGGAACAGTTAAAACGCATTGGTTTTGCTATCGACTGGAGCCGTGAACTCGCAACCTGCGAACCTTCCTATTATGGCCAAGAGCAAGCCTTGTTCCTTGACCTTTACAAAGCTGGCCTCGTTTATCGCAAAGAATCTGCAGTTAACTGGGATCCCATCGATAATACAGTGCTCGCCAATGAACAGGTGATTGATGGTCGCGGCTGGCGTTCTGGTGCTTTAGTCGAAAGAAAAAAACTCAATCAGTGGTTCTTAAAGATCACTGAATTTGCAGACGATCTTCTTGATGGCCTGAAAGACCTTGATCAATGGCCTGAAAAAGTCCGCTCGATGCAGGAAAACTGGATCGGTCGTAGTCAGGGCATGCAGTTCCATTTCAATTTTGAAGTGGCACCGGAAGGCTTTAACAAAATCGAAGTCTTTACCACGCGTCCTGATACGCTTTTTGGTGCCAGCTTTGTCGCTATTGCTTGTGACCATCCGATCGCCAAAGCCTTGGCAGAAAAAACGGCAGGTCTTCCCGAATTTATCGCCGATTGCCAGAAAATGGGTACCGCGGCGGAAGATATCGAAACGGCCGAGAAAAAAGGCTTCGATACAGGTCTGTCACTTGTTCATCCGCTGAATCCTGAATTGAAGTTGCCGCTTTTTGTCGCCAATTTTGTCCTGATGGATTACGGCACCGGTGCGGTTTTCGGTTGCCCTGCCCATGACCAGCGTGATCTTGATTTTGCGCTGAAATATAACCTGCCGGTTAAACGGGTCGTTGCGCCTTCCGAGGCTGAAAGCAACGAAGCCATTGGCGATAAAGCTGACACCCGCGCGGGCATCATGGTCAATTCGGATTTCCTGAATGGTCTTTCCAGCGAAGAGGCCAAAAAGACGGTCATTGCTCGTGCTGAAAAAGAAGGCTGGGGTAAAGGCACCACGGTTTTCCGGTTAAGAGATTGGGGCGTTTCTCGTCAGCGCTATTGGGGTACCCCAATCCCGATTATCCATTGCGATAGCTGCGGTGCGGTTCCGGTTCCCAAAGATCAATTGCCGGTTACCTTACCTGATGACATCAATTTCGATAAACCGGGTAATCCGCTGGAACGCCATCCGACGTGGAAGAATGTCACTTGCCCGAAATGTGGTAAGCCTGCCCGTCGGGAAACGGATACGCTCGATACTTTCGTCGATTCTTCATGGTATTTTATTCGTTTCGCCAGTCAGCCAGATGACAAACCCTTTGATAAAGCAACCGCTGAAAAATGGTTGCCGGTCGGGCAGTATATTGGTGGCGTAGAACATGCCATTTTGCATCTTCTTTATGCCCGTTTCTGGACGCGTGCCTTACAGTCTATTGGACGGCTTGATATCAAAGAGCCTTTCACTGGTCTGTTCACTCAAGGCATGGTAACCCATGAAACTTATAAAGACCCCGAAGGTCATTGGCTGTCCCCTGAACAGATTCATAAAGATGAAGCGGGTATCTTCTTAACAGAATCCGGCAAAAAAGTGACTGTCGGCCGCGTTGAAAAGATGTCCAAATCGAAAAAGAACGTAGTCGAACCTGCGCCTATTCTCGACCAATATGGGGCGGATGCCGTGCGTTGGTTCATGCTTTCCGACAGCCCGCCCGAACGCGATCTGGCTTGGACAGAAGCAGGCATTGAAGGTTGCTGGCGCTTTATGCAGCGTTTGTGGCGTGTCGCTGCTATTGCAGGTGAAGAGGCTTCCTCTGAAATCGACAAGGATTTACAGCATCGCCTCCATTGCTCGATAAAAGAAGTTGGCGAAGCCATCGAAGGCCTGTCTTTCAATAAAGCTATCGCCAAGATTCACGATCTGGTCAATGCAATCGAAAAAGCCAAGGCTTCAGCAACCCGCAAAGAAGCCTCTTTGACTTTATTCCGCTTGGTTGCTCCGATGGTGCCGCATCTTTCTGAAGAGGCATGGCAACTTCTTAAAAAAGAAGGTTTTGTTGCCGAAGCCAGTTGGCCTGAATTTGATCCGGCACTGACGGTCGAGGACGAAATAACTATTGCCGTTCAGGTCAATGGTAAATTAAGGGATACCTTAACCGTCGCTCGGGATCTGCCCAAAGATGAAGCTGAAAAATTAGCATTGGCTTCAGAAAAAGTGATTAAAATGTTGGAAGGCCGATCACCCAAAAAAGTGATTGTTGTGCCTAACCGACTAGTCAATATTGTCGCGTAAAGGCCTGAATAATGGATTTTAGCAAACCGTCCAGATTAGCACTCCTATTGTTTCTTTGTATGCCACTTCCTGCTTGTGGCCTGCATCCTCTTTACAAGGGAGGCAAATCTGGGCCGGTTGCTAAAACCCTAGGTGCCGTCCATGTCGCGTCGATCCCCGGCAAACCGGGCTATTTGTTACATGGGGCGTTGCAAGACCGACTTATGCCTGAAAATGGTCTGCGTCCTCGTTATCAATTAGAAGTTGAAGTTGACGATCGCATCGAAGGTTTGGGTGTCAGACGAGATAACACGGTCAACCGTGAAAGACGGACATTGCGGGCTCGCTATCGTTTGATTGATCTTCGCGATAATCAGGTCGTTGTTGATGCTACGGCTTCATCGGATTCTGGTATTGACGTGGTCAGTTCCGAATATGCAACCATCGCGGCAGAAGATACCGCGCTTCAGCAGATCACTGAAAATGTGGCCGATCAGATTGTTACCCATTTGGCACTTTACGCCGAAAGGCGCGACAAAGCTGATCATCTTCCGAATGCGGCTACGCCAGCCCCCTCTGAAACGCCTCATAATCAGGCGGTTCAAGCCGTCAAACCGCAAAATATTTCCTAAAGAAAGTTAGTGAAAAGTAACCGCTCACAAATTGATGCTGCCATTGCGGCTATTGGCCGCGGGCAGAATGCTGTTATTCTTCTCTATGGGCCCGATATCGCGCAATCTCGTGCTATCGCTGACCAAATGAACCGCTTTCCTGAAATTGAAAAAATAGAAATTTCAGGGGCGGTAATCAAAAATGATCCGGCTATTTTGACGGATGAAGCTGCGGCGATTTCTCTTTTTAGTGCCGCTCGTTATCTTCGGGTAGAAGCGAGTGGTGACGAAATTCTGTCTGCGCTTCAATTATTGATAGATATTCCAGCCATCAATAATTCAGTAATTATCGTCACGGGTAATCTCAAACGAGAATCCAAGCTTCTGAAACTGGCTTTGGCTGATAAAAAGATATTGGCCTGTGCGAGTTATCTTCCCGAAGGGGAAAATGCCAACCGTCTGGTTATGGCACTTGGAGAAGAAAAAGGCCTACGGATCAGGCCGGATATCGCACAAAAGCTGGCGATATATGCAGAAAATAATCGGGCATTACTGGTCTCTGAAATTGAAAAATATGCCCTCTATCTCAATAGTGACAAAAATAACCCTCAAGAATTGACCCATGAGGTTATCAGTTTGATTGGGGCTGATAACAATGAAGGCAATTTGGCACGCTTAACCGGAATATTCTTTTCAAAAAATATAGCATTTCTTGAGCAAGAATTAGCAAGCCTTTCGGATGTCGGGATTGAACCGATCCTGCTTATTCGGGTTTTGTTACGTCGAGCCTTACTGCTGGCTGATTTGGCTGGATTACTGTCAAAAGGGCTTTCGATTCAAAAGGTCATCGAATCTGCTGGCCGAAAAATTTTTTGGAAAGAAAAGGGCGAAATCGCCAAAGCGTTATCCCTCTGGCGTATTCATCAAATCAACCAACTTATTACTTTTCTGGTTTCTCTGGAATGTCAGATAAAACAGGGAAAGATGATTGGGGCATTTTATGTGGAACAGCAATTATTGCTATTGATAAGCCGTCTTTC
>NZ_JAIWON010000049.1 GCF_020216885.1 Zymomonas sp.
TCCCGTTTGCGGATATATTGAATCTGGTAATTACACATCTGGCCATATTGAAAAGCGGCCGATGCACCAGCAAGGTAGAAAGTCCACATCCGATAAAAACGGACATCATAGAGTTTGATAATCTCGGCACGGGCAGCCAAAACATTTTTATACCACTGATTCAGGGTATACATGTAATGCAACCTCAAATTCTCGACATCAGAAAGAATAAGGCCGCTCTGTTCGCTGGCCGATACGATTTCTGATAAAGCCGGACAATATCCCCCCGGAAAAATATATTTATTCGTCCATGGGTCGGTTGTTCCGGGTAATCCCAGCCGTCCGATCGTATGCAACAACATCACACCATCATCGGTCAGCATATCACGACAATGATTGAAGAAATTTTTATAGTAAGGCGGGCCTACATGCTCGAACATGCCAACTGAAACAATACGATCAAAACGCCCTTTGACTTCGCGATAATCAATGAGCTGAAATTTTACTCGATCCTCAACTCCCGCTTCTTTTGCGCGTTTGCGAGCGATTTTTAATTGTTCTTCGGATAAGGTCACGCCCAAAATTTCGACATCAGCGATTTCAGCAAGGAAGATCGCCATACCGCCCCATCCGCAACCGATATCCAATATTCGCTGCCCTGATTTTAAATCTAGCTTTGACGCGATGTGAATCTTTTTATCAAGCTGTGCCTGATCCAGACTATTATGGATATCGGTAAAATAACCACAGCTATATTGCCGATCCTTGTCCAAAAAGAGGTTATATAAACGACCATCTAAATCATAATGATGGGCAACATTTTGCTTTGATCGTTTTTCCCAATTCAACCTCTGGAAACGGTTAGTCAAATGTTGAATAGTGCGGGGGATAATCCCGCCTTCCAACATATTGGCATTATCCCTGACAGTGTTTTTAAGGATAAGACGGATAAGCCCCATGATATCTTCGTCATCGACGGACATTCGACCGTCCATATAGGCTTCACCTGATCCCATATAGGGATGGATTGCCACGAAGTCAGGCGCTTCTGGATCATGGAAACGCACCGTCACGGGGGCTTCACCTTCTGACACACCGTAAGAATGACGATGGCCATTTGATTCGACAATGATCAATTGTCCTTGTCGAACCAGCTTTTTCAAGAATCTATCAAGTAGCCACATAACAAAAGTTTACATGCTTTAACTTGATAGAAAAAGGCAGAAATGCCCCTTATCATTTATGACAATGTTATCATTGAATCCCGCTTGGATTGTCTTTCTGCTGCTGATTTTAACTGACCACAAGCGGCCATAATATCTTGACCTCTTGTGCGGCGCACAGGTGCTGAAATACCGGCATTAAAGACAATCTCGGAAAAACGGGCGATCCGTTCTGGCGTTGAGCATTCGTAAGGTGAATTCGGCCAAGGATTAAAGGGAATCAGATTCACTTTGGCCGGTAATCGGTAATATTGTAACAACCGGACAAGCTCACGCGCATCTTCTTCGCTATCATTTTTGTCTTTCAACATGACATATTCAAAGGTAATTCGGCGGGCATTATTGACCCCAGGATAGGCCGCGCAAGCGGCCAATAATTCGTCGATTCCGTATTTTTTGTTAATCGGAACGATTTCATCCCGAACGGCTTTGGTAACGGCATGAAGAGATACCGCAAGGTTAACACCAATTTCTTCCCCTGCCCTTGCCATCATTGGCACCACACCGGAAGTCGAAAGGGTGATCCGGCGGCGTGACAAAGCGATACCGTCACCATCCATAACCAATTTTAAGGCATCGCGAACATTATCAAAATTATAAAGTGGCTCGCCCATACCCATCATCACGACATTGGTTAACAGCCGACCTTCCGGTTTTGATGGCCATTCATCAAGGCTGTCACGAGCAAGCATGATCTGACCTACAATTTCACCGACAGTCAGATTCCGCACCAAACGCATTGTGCCGGTATTACAAAAACGACAATTCAGGGTGCAACCGATCTGACTGGAAATGCACAAAGTGCCACGGTCAGCATCAGGGATAAAAACCATTTCATAATCATAGCCGTCATCAGTCTTTAACAGCCATTTACGGGTGCCATCGGTCGATATCTGCATGGTAACGACTTCGGGGCGCGAAATAACAAAATGTTCGGTCAGCCAAGGGCGCATTGTCTTGGCAATATCGGTCATACCATCAAAAGCAACTGCACCACGATTATACATCCAATGCCATAGCTGTTTGGTGCGCAATTTTGCCTGTTTTTCGTCCAATCCCTTGGATTTCAACGCTGCGCGTATGTCTTCACGGGACAAGCCCAAAAGGTCAATGCGCCCATCCTTTCGGGTCGCAATAGGCTTCTGGGTATCAGTCTTGGTCTCTGTCAGGCTATCGGCAACTACAGAAGTCATAAATATGCAAACTCACAAACAAGGCAAAAGCCGTTAAGGGCATCGGAAATAAAATGGCTGATATAAAAATTAAGCCGCTTTTCCCCGTTATTATCCGAAAAAGCGGCTTTTTTCTACTGGCCAGATTCGCAAAATCCATGCGGCCATCAAAATGAAAATCTAATGGATATCACGCTGTTTCAAAACAACCGTCACCACAGAAGCGGCAATCACAAAAAGAACAAGCGTAAAAGCGAGAAAGCCCCCTTGAGAAACAGGGAATATTTTTTCTCCCATTTTAAGGTCTAACGTATCATGCACAAAACGAAGACCATAATCCCAAGGGTAAAAAAGCCAGCCTTTATCTTGGAAATAACTGCTCACGGGAAGGCTCGCAAGACTGCAAATATTCCCAAAAATAACCGGAAATCGGGTATTTTTCAGAAACCAGCTTAAGGCATGTTGGATCAACAGCACGGGTAGCATCACAAAAGGTAACAGGAAGAAAGACTTCACAAGAGCCATGTCAAAGCCATAGCTTGCCATAGAATTGTGGGGGCTAACCAGAAAAGCCAAGCTATAAACCAAAATCATCATGATATTGGCGAAAAACAGTAATCCCCATTCAAGAGATAGTTTCGCAAAAAACAGATGATAAGGCCGCAAAGGCAATGTCAGCATCATTCGCCAACTATTATTGCTATGTTCTATTCCGTTAAGACGCGCTGCCAAAACAGCTATAAAAAAGGAAAAAGCAAAACAACTCCAAAAGAAAAGGATTGTCTGCCAAACCTCTTGCCACGCAGCTATGTCCAGAAAAATACCGTCATGATGCCCTACAAACCTGCCGATCAAGGCCGTCACCAAAGCAGGCGACAGCATCAATAACAGTAAACGACGGGGATGTTCGATTTTGAACCATTCGGCTGTGATAAGCCGGATCATCAATAGAAATGATCCTTGCGTTTTTGGCACAGTCATAAAATACGTTACGCCTTATTTCTGGAAGTAGCCATTTGCTGCGAAAACCATTCTTCCAAAGAGGGTTTTTCCAAAACAGCTTGATAAAAGTCGATATCCGCCGCGACAAGCTGGCGATAGAGCGCACTGGCCTCTTCTCGTGTCATATTATCGACCAACAAACGATGATCGCCATAATGACTGACTTGATAGGATGACTGCGACAAAAAGGCGAAAGCCTTTTCAACATCTGTCACGTCCAATCTTAATGCTGACCGGCCTGCGGCTCTGATCTCTTCCAATTCCCCTTGAAACAGAATGGTACCTTGATCGAGTAAGGCCAAATGGCTGGCTGTTTTTTCGACTTCTTCCAATTGATGGCTGGAAAAGAAAATGGTGCAGCCTGTTTTTTCAGGCAGGCTAATCAGCAATTCCCTGATTTCTTTAATGCCTTCAGGGTCAAGTCCATTGGTCGGTTCATCAAGAACCAATAATTCAGGATTGCCAAGTAGGGCATGGGCTAAAGCCAATCTTTGGCGCATGCCCAAAGAATAAAAGGCAATTTTTAAACGTGGTTCAGTATGGAGATTAACAATCGCCAAAACCCGATCAATATCTTGATAGGGAATATCTTTAACCACACAACCTATTTTCAGAAATTCGCGGGCTGTCATATGGCTATATAGGCTTGGGGAATCCACTAAACAGCCCATCCGTGCCAAAGCCGGTATCGGATTTTTCTGCATATCTTGACCCAAAACGGTCACCTTGCCGGATGTAATCCGATAAAGGCCGGTAATAATGCGGATCGTAGTCGATTTACCCTGACCATTATTGCCTAAAAAAGCAAAAAGGCTGCCTTTGGGAACTGTCAGATTGATATCTTTTAAGACAGGGCGAGTGCCGAAATTTTTGGAAAGATGGGCAAGCTGAATAGCTGCGGACAAAATTTTCTCCCTTTGAACCGGAAAACAGAAAAGACGTCAGGGTTATTGGCTATTCAGCACAAAATAAGAGGAACAGGAAATTAGACTTCCCGATAAGGCTGTAGAACATACTCACTTATGCCGAAAGCGGCTAGGTCTGTTTTCATTTCGGCCAAGGCTGCATCATCCAAAATCGCAGGATAAACGGTGGTGCGAATTTGGTAATCGACCCCGCTTCCCAAAAGATAGCCGAGGCTTGTTTTGACCTTTTCGGCGGTATTCGGAATACGGGTGATCGCCTCATATTGAGAAAAAGGCGCTTTGATATCAAAGCCAACCCATGTCACTAAAGGCAATAATGGCCGGAAACGCTCCGGTTTCATTCCCGCCGTATGAAGCCCTATCTTAAGCCCCATATCGCGGACAATTTGCATTGCTTCAGGAAGGGCGGCCTGTAAAGTCGGCTCGCCGCCTGAAAAAACAACGCCGTCCAAAAGGCCGCGTCGCTGTTCCAGAAACTCCAGCACATTTTCCCAAGGAATACGATTCCCTGAATTATCTATTGCAGGCCGTAACGACTGGTTATGGCAATAAGGACAGTCCCAGCTACAACCCTGACAAAAGACAGTCGCGACCAGCTCCCCTGGCCAGTCGCAACTGGACATGGGAGCCAATCCACCGATCCTAAGATCAGTTGCAGCCACAACGACCCTCTTCGAAATAAACGCGCTGGCCGAATTCGCCCTGCTTGCCAATATTGAAGGAGGAAACCGGACGATGGTAACCCATAACCCGCGTCCAAATTTCGCAAGGCTGGCGTTCTTCGTCTTTCAATTCGATTTTGGCGAAATCCTGAGTGTCTTTTTTCATCTCGGTCATCATTACTCTCCTTAAAACTCTAAATTTTTAATCGAATGAATATCTAAAATTCTTAAGCTGCCTTATTGTTGCACTTGGCTGCGATCAGTTCTGCATCGCATTTGGGGCAGAATTTATGCTCACCTTCCAGATAGCCATGTTTCGGGCAAATCGAGAAAGTCGGCGTGATCGTGATATAAGGCAGTCTGAAATTTTCCAGCGCGCGCCGTACCAGCTTTTTACAAGCCTCGGCATCCGACATCCGTGAACCCATATAAAGATGAAGCACCGTGCCGCCGGTATATTTGCTCTGCAAAATTTCCTGACGCTGCAAGGCTTCAAAGGGATCGTCTGTAAAATTAACCGGAAGCTGACTTGAATTGGTGTAATAGGGATTGGTTTCGCTACCGGCCTGCAACATATCGGGGAAACGCTTTTTATCTTCGCGTGCAAAACGATAGGTTGCGCCTTCGGCAGGCGTTGCTTCCAGATTGTAAAGATGGCCAGTTTCTTCTTGGAAAGAAACGATTTTGGCGCGGATATGGTCGAGGAAGCGAACCGCAAAGGTTGCGCCCCATTCGCTGGTGATATCCTCTTTATTCTCGGTGAAGTTACGGATCATTTCATTGACACCGTTGATTCCCAAGGTCGAGAAATGATTCCGCAAAGTGCCAAGATAGCGTTTGGTATAGGGGAACAGACCGTTATCAATATGTTTCTGGATAACTTTCCGCTTAATTTCGAGGCTGGTGCGGCCAATATTCAGCATCGTATCAAGACGATCGAACAGACCTTTTTCATTGCCCCGATACATCCGACCAAGACGGGCACAGTTGATCGTTACGACCCCCAAAGACCCCGTCTGTTCAGCACTTCCGAAGAGGCCGTTACCGCGTTTCAAAAGCTCGGTCAGATCAAGCTGAAGGCGGCAGCACATGGAACGCACCATATGCGGCTTTAGATCGGAATTCAGGAAATTCTGGAAATAAGGCAGTCCATATTTGGCCGTCATTTCAAAAAGACGGGTGGCATTTTCGCTTTCCCAAGGAAATTCCGGCGTAATATTATAAGTCGGAATCGGGAAGGTAAAGACGCGGCCTTTGGCATCGCCCTCGGTCATGACTTCCATATAAGCACGGTTAATCATGTCCATTTCAGGCTGAAGATCACCATAGGTAAAGGGCATATCTTCGCCGCCGATCACCGGAATCTGGTCTTTCAAATCGTCTGGGCAAGTCCAGTCAAAAGTCAGATTGGTAAAGGGCGTCTGGGTGCCCCAACGGGATGGCACATTCAAATTATAGATCAATTCCTGAATATACTGACGAACCTGCTTATAGCTTAAGCCATCTTTTCTGATGAAAGCGGCCATATAGGTATCAAAGGAACTGAAAGCCTGCGCCCCCGCCCATTCATTCTGTAAAGTGCCAAGGAAGTTAACAATCTGGCCAATAGCACTCGACATATGTTTCGGCGGACGGGCTTCGACTTTACCGGGAACGCCGTTCAGGCCTTCAGTCAACAAAGTGCGGAGTGACCAACCGGCACAATAACCGGACAGCATATCCAAATCATGAATATGAAGATCACCCGCGCGATGGGCTTCGCCTACTTCCGGCGGATAAATATGGGACAGCCAGTAATTGGCAACGACCTTACCAGACACATTCAGAATAAGACCACCCAAAGAATAACCTTGGTTGGCATTGGCATTCACGCGCCAATCGGCCTGTTCCAAATATTCATTGATCGAGGATTCAACTTTGACGATCGTTTCCTGATCTTTACGCGATTTTGATCTCTGCTCGCGATAGACAATATAGGCGCGCGCTGTGGCAAAATAGTCGGAAGAGACCAAAACCTGTTCAACGATATCCTGAATTTGTTCTATTTCAGGCGCAGAATCAGAAAAGCGATGCGAAATCACTTTTTGTGCCTGCTTCGCTAAACGAGCGGCTTCGGCATGATCGAACTCACCACTAGCCGCGCCCGCTTTTTCGATAGCAATTCTGATCTTATCGTTATCAAACAGAACTTTATTGCCATTCCGTTTGATAACAAATGCTGGGAAAGTCGGTGCCGCACGAGCCATCAATATACCCTCAATTTATCCGATAAAATCACAGCAAAAACGGTCGTTTTTTCCTAAAAAAGGCTAAATATTCCCGATGGCTACAGAAAGATTGTAACCATATATGCTGTGTGATTCTGATTTGGTGATTACTAAATGTTGTATAAAGCTCTAAATCAACCGAGTATTTTTCGTCAAGCAAAGAGATGGTATTGACAAAAAAGAATGCGCCAAAATAGGCGCATTCGATCTTATGAAAAAAAACGCTTGTCTTTGAATAACAACTTTTTCAAAAAACTCTGTAGGAACGCATAACAGGATGGCATCATCCTTGCTATTTTAACAAGAGCCTCACTCAAAATCAGCCTATCCCAAAAGGCCTTTTTGATAGTTTTCCCATCCAGCCGCCCGCAATTCACAAGCCGGACAATGACCGCAGCCATAACCCCAATCGTGAAGAATTTTCCGTTCACCTAGATAGCAACTGTGGCTTTCTTGACGAATAATTTCAACCAACTCTTTGCCGCCAACCTCTTCGGCCATCTGCCAAGTAGAAGCCTTATCAAGCCACATCAACGGCGTATGCAGCACCAACCGCCTTTCCAGACCGAGATTGATCGCCACCTGTAAGGCCTTAATCGTATCATCACGACAGTCAGGATAACCGGAATAATCCGTCTCGCACATGCCGCCGACAATATGGCGCAGGCCACGCCGATAAGCGATCGTCGCTGCAAAGGTAAAAAAGAGCAGATTCCGACCGGGAACAAAACTGTTCGGAATGCCGTCTTTCCCAAAGGCAATTTCGGTTTCCCGTGTCAAAGCGCAGTCGCTCACCTGATGCAGCACAGCCAGATCAAGCATATGGTCTTCCCCAAGACGGGCTGCCCAATCAGGAAAATTCTGAATCAGTTTTTGTTTGAGATTTTCGCGGCATTCCAGTTCGACTTTGTGCCTTTGCCCATAATCGAAACCGATAGTTTCTACCCGATCAAAATGCTCCAAAGCCCAAGCGAGACAGGTCGCGGAATCCTGACCACCGGAATAAAGAACCAGACATCCTTCATTACTGACTCCTTGACGAATATCGCTCGTAAAAGAAGACTCTGATTTTTTAGTCTGATTCTCAGTCATGTATAAACTTCCTCAAAGGCTTAAAAATTCGGGTCACAAGGCGCAATGCGTCAGGCTTTTTTGCGTTGCTCGGCAATCTGGCGCCATATTTTTGTAAATTGGTCAATATCGGATTCGGTTGTTTCTCGGCCAAAACTGACTCGGATCACTTCTTGTGCTTCCTTATCCCCCCAACCCATCGCTTTTAAAACTGGACTGGATTTCAGACTGCCTGAAGAGCAAGCACTACCGGCTGATATTGAGATACCGGCCATATCAAACAGAATAAGCTGGGTTTTGGCTACCATATCCGGCATCCGGTAAGATGCAATAGTGGGTATCCGCTCCGATTGATAGGCAACTACCTCGCCACCAGAAGCAATAATAGCCTGATCGAGTTTTTCTCGCAAAGCCGCGGCTTTTTCAAACCAATCTTTCTTTTCGCAAACAGCTGCTGCAAATCCCAAAATTGCGGGCGCATTTTCTGTTCCAGCGCGATACCCCTGCTCTTGCCCCCCAAAAGGCTTCAATTTTGCCCAATCACGAATCAACAAAGCCCCGACACCCGGCGCTCCGCCTAATTTATGGGCAGAAAGACTGATAAAATCAGCATCGGGCAACGGCATTTTTCCGGCAGACTGCGCCGCATCGGCAAACCACAAACTATTTTTTTCAGAAAGCTGTTGCTTCAAAATATCCGCAGGCTGAATAACGCCCGTTTCATTATTGACAGTTTGCACCGCAACGAGCTGATTTTCCGGTAGTTTCTCAGAAATAATATAGCCGTTTTTATCAACCGGCAGAATATCAGGCACAATACCAGCTCTTAAAAAGGCATCATGCTCAACCGCTGAAATACTGCATTGTTCTAGGGTGTTTCTCTGTAAAACCATAGCGATAGATTCGCTGGCACCACTGGTGAAAATCAGATGATGCGGCCAATTTAACGCTTCTTTTATCCTGATGCGTGCTTCTTCTATCAAAGCGCGCATATGTCTGCCGTCTTTATGGGGCGAAGAGGGGTTCGCCCATATGTCAAAAGCATCATTCATTGCCCGTCGAGCCGGAGCAATTATCGGGGTCGTTGCAGCGTAATCAAGATAAATTCGGCTATTCACGCGTGAAATCCTTACAGAGCCTGTCGCTAAAAAAGCTTGAAATATTGCTTCGAAAGAAAGCTAACCTTATATAAGTTCAGAATGATAACCTGTCTTTAGGGCGTTTTTTGCCCGATAACCAAATGGATAACCATGCCTGCAGTCATTTTCCCCGGCCCCGAAGGGCGTCTTGAAGGTCGATTTCAACCCGGATCAAGACCACGCGCGCCCGTAGCGCTCATTCTTCATCCGCATCCTCAAGGCGGTGGTACGATGAATAATCATATCACCATGGCACTTTACCAGACCTTTGCCCGCCGTGGTTTTGCGACCTTACGCTTTAATTTCAGAAGTGTTGGCCGCTCGCAAGGGACTTTTGATAACGGGATCGGTGAACTTTCCGATGCCGCTTCTGCATTAGACTGGGTGCAGTCGATTCATCCTGAAGCTGTTACCACTTGGGTCGCCGGATTTGGGTTTGGTGCATGGATCGGAATGCAGCTTTTGATGCGTCGCCCCGAAATCAAGGGTTTTATTTCTATCGCGCCGCCAGCCAATATGTATGACTTTTCATTCCTCGCCCCCTGCCCATCCTCAGGCA
>NZ_JAIWON010000050.1 GCF_020216885.1 Zymomonas sp.
TTATTATACAGGGCGAAAGTGACGAAGTCGTCACCGGTTCAGCGGTTCAAAAATTAGTCGATAAATTGCGGACGCAAAAACACATTACGATTGATCAGGCTATTATCCCGGGCGCTAATCATTTCTTTCAAAATGAAATGCCGGAATTGATGAAATCAGTCGATGATTATCTGGATATGAGATTGAAAGCCGATCTCGGACAATAAAAATAAGGCAAAAGGTAACCATATAGGGCTAGATCACAGCTTCTATATGGCTTACCTGCGGCCTCTATCCTGCCTCAATTTTACACTTGGCTTATGTCAATTAGATGACTGATATCTAAAAAGATTTCGCCTCGATTTCGGCGCAACTTTATTTTTCTTAAAAAAATTATAATTACCTATAGACAAGCCAATAATCTTCTTTACATCCTGACATTCGCTTTTTAAAAGCGACGTCCGCTGCCCCATGGGACTTCCAACCGCAAGGCAGCTTTTTACTCTTAGTCTTGCCACCCTACCCTCTGGAGGTCCCTTGAATTGCACAATCATCATAGCGCGCTGGGGTTAGCTACTTCTCTTCGTCCGGTTGAACCGGTTACCCTTATCCGCCCTCATGCAGCCCATCGGGCAGCCCGCTTCTTTATTGAAAAATTTGCGGGAAAGACGATGTATGCGGTAAAGGCCAATCCGTCACCGGCGCTTATTCGTAGTTTATGGGATGCAGGTATCACGCAATATGACGTCGCTTCAGCCAATGAAGTGCGTCTGGTGCGTCATTTGTTACCAGATGCAACCCTGTGCTTTATGAATCCGGTAAAAGCTGAGGAAGTCATCCGCGAGGCCTATTTTGAACATGGCGTTCGGGCATTTTCTCTCGATAATCAGGATGAGTTGGATAAAATCCTGCGGGCAACCGATTATGCCAAGGATTTGACGCTCTGCGTTCGACTTCGCGTCTCTTCGGATCATTCCAAATTAAGCCTTGCTTCCAAATTTGGCATTGATCCTGCCCAATCAGCCTCCTTACTGATGGCCGCCCGTCAGGCTTCGGATTCTCTTGGCATTTGCTTCCATGTTGGCAGTCAGGCGATGTCTCCCCAAGCCTATATTCAGGCGATGGAACTGGCGCGTGATGCTATTGTTCAGGCAGGTGTTACCGTCGATGTTATTGATGTCGGTGGCGGTTTTCCGTCGATTTATCCTGATTTGGAACCCCAAAATCTGGAAAATTATTTTCATAGCATCCACGAAGCCTTTGAATCTCTGCCTATTTCTTACTCGGCTGAATTATGGGCTGAACCGGGACGCGCTCTTTCCGCTGAATATTCCAGCCTGATTGTTCGGGTTGAAAGACGACGCGGCACTGATCTTTATATCAATGATGGGGCTTATGGCGCTTTGTTTGACGCAGCCCATCTGGATTGGCGTTTTCCGGTAAAACTCTTGCGGGCGGAATCCAATCAGGCACGCGATATCAATTTCAGTTTTTATGGCCCCACCTGCGATGACATGGATTATATGGCGGGTCCTTTCCCGCTACCTGCGGATGTCAAAGTCGGTGACTATATCGAAATCGGGATGCTTGGCGCTTATGGAAATGCAATGCGAACCGAATTTAACGGTTTTACGCCCAGCATGACCGTGATAGCCGACGATCAGCCCATGGCCAGCCTTTATAATGACACTGGCGATCATCAGCATAGCATCGCTATGCGTTAAATGCCTTTGTCATGAAATAATGCTTTTTCTACATTAAAACATCTTCTGACTATACCGGATTCCAAGCGGAGTTTCTTTATTATGACGGATTCCAAAACAAACGATCAGCGCAAAGCTGAACTATTGTCGAAAACAGTCGAACATATCGACATTCGCAGCTTTGACGCTCGCCCGATTATTGATGCTATGGGCAAGATGAGCTTCACCAGCCGTGATCTGGCACGGGCAACCGATATCTATAACCAGATGTTGGCTGACCCAAAATGCACCATCTTTCTTGTCATTGCCGGTTCAACTTCGGCGGGTGGCTGCATGGATGCTTATGCTGAATTGCTGCGATCCAATATGATTGATGGTGTCGTTGCCACCGGTGCTTCGATTGTTGATATGGATTTCTTCGAAGGCTTGGGTCACAAACATTATCAGGCTCTGGAAGTGCCTGATGATATGACGCTGCGTTCGCTCTATATTGACCGTATCTACGATACCTATATTGACGAAGAACAGCTTCAGGATTGCGATAATACCATTTATAAAATCGCAGAATCCCTGAATCCGGGCGGTTACTCCAGCCGTGCCTTCATCCGTGAAATGGGTCGTTATCTCTCAAAACATGGCAAAAAAGAAAACAGCCTTGTAAAATTGGCCTATGAACATGATGTGCCAATCTTCTGCCCGGCTTTTGTTGATTCTTCTGCTGGTTTCGGTCTGGTAAAACATCAGGTTGAACGCATCCGTGACAAAAAACCTTATGTCATGCTGGATGCAGCCGCCGATTTCCGCGAATTGACCGATATCAAAATTGAAGCTGGCACGACCGGCCTGTTGATGATCGGTGGCGGCGTTCCGAAAAACTTTGTGCAGGATACGGTTGTTTGCGCTGAAGTGCTTGGCCATGAAGATATCGAAATGCACAAATATGCCGTTCAGATCACGGTTGCTGATGTTCGCGACGGCGCCTGCTCTTCCTCTACGCTGAAGGAAGCCGCCAGCTGGGGTAAAGTCGATACGGCTCTGGAACAGATGGTTTATGCCGAAGCCGGTTCAGTCTTGCCGTTATTGGCCTCTGATGCATGGCATCGCGGTTTTTGGAAAAACCGTGAACCCCGCGCATGGAGCAAGTTGTTCGACTAAAGCGAAGAAAAGAATTTTCATTTCTTGCGAAAAAAGCTGCCTTTGGCAGCTTTTTTTGTCTCTTTATCGCTACTTTTCGATAGTTGGATTTTTTATTTTCACTTCTTGGAAGTTATTTATTAAAAGTTTTTTGCGACTATCGACTTGCTGTTTCTTTCAATCTGGCTCATGGTTTGCACGACATGACTGGTTCTGATGATTTTAGCTTCGAGATAAACGGGGATCAACTTGCCTTGCAGGGTGCGTTGACGCTTGCCCATCTCGATAGCTTGTCGAATAGACTGCAAACGCTTTCTACTGTAAAAGTAATCGACCTTTCAAATCTGCACCGGATGGATACAGCTGGCGCATGGTTGGTGCATAAGCTGGCACAAAACAATAATGCCGAGGTCAAAGGAACGAATAGCGCTGTTGCGCATATCCTCGATCAAATATCGCATTATGACCGCCCGCTTGCTCCTGAACCCAAACATGTATCCCCCTTGATCTATACTTTAACAGGGGTTGGTAAAAATACCGTCCATGTGTGGTATACGATTGTTGGACTGGTCAATTTTTTTGGCGCCCTGCTTGTCAGTATCTGGCACACTATCTGCCATCCCAGCCGACTGCGCCTGACGGCCATTATCTGCCAAATGGAAACCGTCGGCGTGAATGCTTTGGCCATTGTCGGCTTGATGAGCATCCTTGTCGGGGTTGTGATCGCTCAACAAGGGGCGGTTCAATTGCGACAATTTGGGGCGGAAATCTATTCTATCAATCTAGTCGGACGGCTTTCCTTTCGTGAATTAGGTGTTTTGATGACGGCTATTATGGTCGCCGGTCGTTCTGGTTCGGCTTTTGCGGCACAAATTGGCTCAATGAATCTGGCTGAAGAAATCGACGCGATGCGCATTATCGGCGTTTCGCCTATGGAAAGTTTGGTTTTGCCACGTTTTCTAGCCAGCATCATTATGATGCCCCTTCTTGGCTTTTATGCAACGATCGCTGCCGTCATTGGTGGCGGGTTGCTTTGCTGGACAGTTCTCGATATTCCGCCCACAACATTTTTTACGCGGTTAAGAGAGGTTATCCCTTACACTGATGTCGCCGTCGGTTTAGTCAAAGCACCTATTTTCGGGGCATTGATTGCGATTGCCGGATGTTTCCAAGGCACACAGGTCAAGGGTAACGCCGAACAACTCGGCTATTGCACGACAAAGGCCGTTGTTCATTCCATCTTTTTGGTTATCGTTCTTGATGCCTTCTTTGCCGTATTCTTTTCAGAGATAGGCTGGGTATGAGCGATTCTGATATTATCCAGATCCGAGGCCTCAAAAACAGCTTCGGTAGTCAGGTCGTGCATGACGGGGTTGATCTCGACGTAAAACGGGGTGAAATTCTAGGCCTTGTTGGGGGATCGGGAACGGGTAAATCTGTTTTGCTGCGCTCGATTATCGGTTTGCAGCAACCTGTAGCCGGCTCAATCAAGGTTCTAGGCCATGAAATGATTGGCAAAGATCCGCTCACTATGCGGATGGTCAGTCGGCATTGGGGCGTTCTCTTTCAAGAAAGTGCGCTGTTTTCGACCCTGAATATTACTGAAAATGTCAAAGTGCCACTGCGGGAATATTATCCCGAACTAGGTGACTCTCTGCTAGATCAAATCGCTGGCTATAAAATTGCCATGACCGATCTTCCCGAGGATGTCGGAATAAAATTTAATTCCGAATTATCGGGCGGTATGCGGAAAAGAGCCGGATTAGCACGCGCTTTGGCATTAGATCCTGATTTATTATTTTTGGATGAGCCGACGTCAGGCCTCGATCCGGTCAGTGCAGATGCGATTGATGCTCTTATTTTGGGGCTTCGTAAGATGCTGGGGTTAACCGTTTTCATGATTACGCATGATCTCGACAGCCTTTATAATATTTGTGATCGCGTCGCTGTCTTGGCTGACAAGAAAGTTCTGGCCGTCGATACGGTTGAAAATCTGACCAAGCTCGATCATCCGTGGATAAAACGTTACTTCAATGGCCCCCGTGGTCGGGCAGCGGCGGAGTCTTTTGAAGCCAGAAAGACGGGAGCATAAGGAATAGATCATGGAAACCCGCTCCAATTATATCCTTGTTGGAAGTATTACACTGATATTGCTGGCACTTATTGCCACAGTTTTGGTCTGGATAGGCCGTGTTTCTGGAACGGAAACGCATCAGTATGATATCTTTTTCCATCAATCCGTCGATGGCTTGGCAAAAGGCAGCTCGGTTACCTATTCCGGCGTTCCTTCCGGTCAGGTGAAAGAAATCAAGCTGTTACCCAATAACCCTGATTTCGTTCGGGTCAGAATTAGCCTGAATGCCGATACGCCGGTTCTTGAAGGTACAACGGCTACTATTTCTAGCATGGGCTTTTCCGGTGTCAGCCAGATCACCTTGGCGGGGGGCGTCTCCGGTGCAAAACCGATTGAAAATCACGGGCCTTTTGGCGTTCCGGTTATTCCGACAAAACCGGGGGCTTTAGGACAGTTGTTGAATAGCGCACCGCAGCTTCTCGAACGAATTACGACGCTGACCGAACGGATGAGCGATCTTCTGAACGATCACAACCAACGTTCTATTGCGCGTATATTGGACAATATGAATACGTTATCCGGTAATCTCGCTAATCAATCACCTAAAATGCGGCAAATCATGGATGATGCCCATCATGCTTTGGTGAATTTAAGCGATGCGGGTCAACAGATTTCAGAATTAGCCCAGACCACCAATAATACGGTCAAGCAGGACATCCATCCCGCTACGGCACATTTAAAAGAAACGGTCATGGCTGCTCGTGACAGTATGCAAAATCTGAATGATATGCTTTTGGATGCGCGCCCCGGGGTTCATCATTTCTCAAATGAAACCATGCCCCAATTTGATCAGCTTGTGCACGACCTGCATGATATGATTGGCAGTATGTCTTCCTTAACTGACCGCATTAACCAGACGGGTGCCGAGGGGATGTTAAAAGGCCAGTCACTGCCCGATTATAAGCCAAAGGATTAGGTATTATGGATTATCGTTATACTTCAGCCTTGATACTGCCTCTGGCGGCGCTTTTGACGGCGGGATGTGTTAATCTCGGAAATAATAAACCGCCTAAAAATTTGCTTACGCTGACCTCCTCTGCGGCACCGGCAGCCAATAGTGACCTGACACAGAATAAACCCCTGTTGTTGGTAGTGCCCCCTGCGGTGCCTGCGGAATTAAAGGTAACCCGTATTCCGGTGACAACCAGTCCGACAACGGTTGCCTATTTAACGGATGGTGTTTGGGTTGATTTACCCTCCCGTCTATTCAGCAATATTTTGTCGACGACCATTGCCAGCCATAATCACTTTATGGTTGTCAATTATCGGGCAGCGACGGGTGCCGCTTACCATTTGACGGGCAATTTAACGGCTTTTGGCTTGGATGCGCAACATCATCAGATTGTGGTGAGCTATGATGCCTTTTTACGCGGCAGCAAAGATCACCGAACAGAAACGGTTACCAGTCGTCATTTTGAAATCAGACAACCCGCTCAAAAACAAGATGCGGTCAGTGTCGCTAATAATTTGAATACAGCGGCCAACCAAATGGCTGGGCAAGTGGCAGATTGGTTAGATCAACAACAGGTAACCGCCCCGGCCTCCTGAAAATAGCTTTTTTGGGATCACGGCTTTCTTTTTATGCTGTATCACGTTAAGAGCGCGTAAGTCTCGGTAGTTTCGGCTGCCGAAGACGCTTTTACCTGTCGGTATTTTTAGCATTTTTGTGCATTATCTTTTGTAAAAGCCTGATGTTAAAAATTCGGCTAAATTTGAAACTTTGGCAGAATCCCATTCTGCTTGTCAAAAATTAAAGAGGCTTCATTTGGCAAAAGAAGAATTACTCGAAATGCGTGGTCGCGTTGTGGAATTGCTTCCCAATGCGATGTTCCGTGTTCAATTAGAAAATGACCATGAAATTTTGGGTCATACGGCTGGCAAAATGCGGAAAAACCGCATCCGCGTTCTGGTCGGCGATGAAGTTTTGGTCGAACTGACCCCTTATGATCTGACCAAAGGGCGGATCACCTACCGCTTTAAATAAATTTTATGGCATCCTCGCTTATTCTTGCTTCTGCCAGTCCTCGTCGGCTGGCATTGCTGGCGCGCATCGGTATCAAACCCGATTTTGTTCTTCCTGCTGATATTGATGAAACACCGAAAAAAGGTGAACTTCCGCTCGAATATGTCCGGCGGATGGCAACAGAAAAGGCAGAATGGGTAGCCTCCCGCCATTCGGATTGCCATATCTTGGCAGCAGATACGGTGGTCGCTGCTGGTCGTCGTATTTTGCCCAAGGCAGAAGACGAAAAACAGGCGACATCTTATCTCAAGCTGTTATCAGGCCGCAGACATCGGGTGCTCACCGCTGTTGCGATGCAAAAAGATGGTGCCCCCACGACCGTAAAGGTCTCTTCAAACATCGTTACTTTCAAGTCTCTTAGCCCTCGGGAAATCGAAGATTACATCGCCAGCGGCGAATGGCGAGGCAAAGCGGGCGGTTACGCTATTCAGGGCTATGCTGAATCTTTTATCCGTTTTCTGGCAGGCAGCCATTCTTCGGTTATGGGCTTACCCCTTTATGAGACGCGGCATCTCTTGATGAATGCTGGTTGGCCGATTTCGGCATCCTCTTCTCTCCAAGAAGAATACGCCTAGATGCTTTCCTATGAATGGTTGATTGAAAAGGGCATTGGCGAAACCCGTGCCGCGCTCTTGGCTGATGACACAATCATTCAGGCAAGAATCGAAACGGACAGCTCCGCGTTACGAGCTGGCAGCATTTTAGACGTCCGTTTATCTGATTCCGCTAATGCCACAGGGCGAACATTGGCCACAACGGATAAGGGAGATTCTGTCTGGGTTGCCTCTGTGCCGCGCGCCCTTACACAAGGCAGTCTGCTCAGAGTTGAAATTATCCGTGAAGCCGTAACCGAACGCGGTATTATCAAACCGCCTCACGCCCGTCCTGCGCTTCCTGATGCCCCTCTCAAAGAGGGGGCTTCCCTCGAAATGCGGGTCAAGGCTAGTGGTTATCCTGTCTATTATCAGCAAAATCATCAGCCCGATCGGTTGGAAAAATCAGGCTGGTCAGAAGTCATCGAACAAGCACGCTGCGGTGATATTGATTTCCCCGGTGGTCGTTTGCGTATGGCATTAACGCCTGCCCTCACCCTTTTCGATATTGATGGTCATCTTGGGTCGCTGGATTTGGCTTTAAAAGGCACAGAAGCGACTGCCAAAGCTATTACCCTTTTTGATATTGGTGGTTCAATCGGCATTGATATTCCGGGATTATCAGGCAAGTCAGACCGACAAAAAGTAGCCGAATGTCTTGATCAGCATTTACCTCCACCTTTTGAACGCACGGGCGTTAATGGTTTCGGGTTTTTGCAAATTATAAGACAGAAAAAACGTCCCTCTTTGCCCGAACAGATTGCTGCTTATCCAATCGAACATGAAACCCGCCAGTTATTACGTCAGGCTTGCCGCGCGAAAGGCGCTGGAAAACGGATTTTAACGGCCTCTCATTTTGTTATAGACTGCATCAATCGCCACCCTGACTGGCTGGAAGCCTTGGCACGGGAAAGTGCTGCCGAAATTATCTTGAAAGCAGATCCCATGCGGCCAATCTATCAAGGTGATGTCGCCGTTGAATTTCCAGCCTTCTAATCTCTGCTATCGAAAGACGACCATGCCATCAGCAACCAAAAAAAACGCTCATAAAGGCAAATGCCCGATATGTGGTGCCCCGACCAAAGCTGAATTTAGACCTTTTTGCAGCCGTGGCTGCCGTGATCGGGATTTGCTTAATTGGCTAGGAGATGCCTACCGTTTGCCAGTGAAAGATTTACAAGCCGAAGATAGCGATTTTGATTAAATTATTAAATATATCAGAAAAAAGAAAAAATATACTGGACAAGACCCGAATACATTCTTATACGCCCACCCAGACGAGAGAAAAACTCTCAAGCCCAGGTAGCTCAGTCGGTAGAGCATGTGACTGAAAATCACAGTGTCGGCGGTTCGATTCCGTCCCTGGGCACCACTCACATCCCCTAAAAATTTATCTAAAATAAAACTGCCGTTAATGTGCAGATTATTTTTCTATTTCAGGAAAAAGACTTCCCTGCACATCCTCTGCTTTAGATTTGCGTTTTTTTGGCAAGCTGGGCGTAACCGCCTTCATTTTTTTAGGTGGCAATTCTTTTTGTAAATCCAGCCAATGGGCAATTACCTCAAGAATATAGGCCTGTTCTTTTTGGCTAAGGGTTTTACCCGCTTCAATTCGATGCCATTTCTCGATACAGCCACGACAACAGGTTCCAGTAGCATGTTGTGCCAAAAAGACTGGATGCCCCTTATAAGGCGTCTGCTTGCCATCATTGGGTATTTCTGCCGGAGCTAATCTCTGGGCAATAAAATCCTTGCCATGCTCCAGAATGGTTTCCATCCCCTTATTCGCTAAATATTGCTGTTCTTGAACACCAAGGCGAAAACGACGACGGAAAGAAGAGCGGCTTAAACGCTCGAATAACACATCCAAATTTGCCATTTTGGAATAATAGCACCGACATTCTTTGATGCCGAGAAATAAAAAGGCCGGAAGTCTAAATGACATCCGACCTTTCCACTAAAAATAGGAATGGTTTTTATGAGGCAGAAGGATTCTGATCATTTTCTGGCAATGGTGGAATCCGACCTAAGATAGCCTGCCGCTGGAAGATATCCTGCACCAGACTCAAAGACATCAGATGCGCATAAACCAAAGGAAGCAGACCGGATTTGACCATTTTCCGTAAAACATCGCCGCGAAGCTCTTTCAAGCGTTCTTCAGACACGATCTGGAAGCTACGATACACATAAGGCTTTGATGCGTCATTGGGCTGGATAGCCACTTCACCATCAATCAACAGCTTATGTTCCATCAATTCGGCAACAAAATCATTGGTTCTCTGGGCTGAAATGGCGAATTGTTCACAAAAACCCAAAATATTTTTGGTAAATTCGCTTGGCTCGTCACCCTCAAAAAGGGGTTCACCATCCTCAAATTCACCCAGCATGCCACGGCTAGGATCAACACAAAGCGACATATCTTCGCTTTTCGGAT
>NZ_JAIWON010000051.1 GCF_020216885.1 Zymomonas sp.
CAATCTTGGCCAACATAAAAGGATAACGGCGGATATAGGCCGGTAAATAAATATGACTTTCCCGACAATTGCCTTCTTCATCAAAGAAAACATTGACCCCGTCATTAAGCCCCATCAAAGCCAAAGGCACCGGATTGGGGCCCGATGAAAAAACAATCGGGAAATTGCGTTGAGCCATGCCGAATTCTTCGACAGCTAACGGAATGGCGTGGATTTCCGACATAAAAGGCAGCTTGTCCTGCAAGCGGAAGCGCCAATTTTTATGATCGTGACGGGAAATCGGGAGAAGTTCGTTATAAAGAACCGGCAAAGCGTTAGTCGGCCTTGAAGCCATTCGTTTTCTGCTCCTGTAATGATACAAATATCGGTTAAAGAAGAAAGCTTACAACATATAAAGGATAATGGCTGAAAATTATAAAAATATTTGATCCCATGATAAAGATATATACCGGATGTGACTTTTTATAATGTCTTACTCTGCTTGTTCGACAGGTAATAATTTACCGGGATTCATAATAGATTGCGGATCTATCGCCTTTTTGATCGCCTTCAAGGCCTGTATTTTCGTTTTATTCCCGAAACGCATAAAATCAGCTAATTTTGTTTGCCCAATGCCATGTTCAGCTGAAATCGCCCCCCCATTGGCCATGACTCTTTCATAAACGAAATGAGAAACGGCAATACCTTCATTTTCGACCCAAGCCAGTTGATCGCTGACCTCTTTCGGGGGGCAAACATTAAAATGGACATTGCCATCCCCCAAATGTCCAAAAGCCAAAACCGTAGTTCCAGGGAATTTTTCCTGAATGGCACGGCTTTCCTGCTCAATAAAGGACGGCATTGCGCTAACAGGCACAGAAATATCGTGCTTTACAGCAAAACCTTCTGATCTCTCCGCTAAAGGAATCGTTTCTCGCAAGCGCCACAGCTTTCCGGCTTGGGTTTCATTCTGCGCAATGACGGCTTCTAAAATTTCTTTCTTTTCGGTGGCATCAGCCAGAATATTCACCATCAGGGCTTCTAAATCGAAATCTTCTGAAAAGGCCGTTGCTTCTATTAAAACATACCAAGGATAGGCTTTTTCAGTCGGAATTTCGGTATCGGGAATATGTTTTAGAACCAGTTCGATAAGGCTCGATTCCATCAATTCGAAAACTTCGACCGCCTCCCCGCTTTCTTTTTCCAAATGACGCAACAAAGCCAATGCCGCTGAAGGAGATTCGACACCGACCCAGATCACTATTTTTGAATGCGGTTTGGGAATTAAGCGAAGGCTGGCCGCAGTAATAACGCCCAGACTACCTTCGGCTCCAGCCAGTAACTGACGTAAATCATATCCCTGATTATCTTTTCGTAACGGGCGCAAATTTTCTAACAGAGAGCCATCAGGGAAAACGACCTCTATCCCCAGAACAGAAGCCCGCATTTGACCAAAGCGCAAAACATGAGAACCTCCGGCATTGGTCGAGATTAGACCACCGATAGTCGCCATATCTTTTGAGGCGATATTAAGAGGAAAACGCAGATTATGTTTATCGGCCGCTTCATGGAGTGCGGACAAGATCACGCCAGCCTCAACGGTCGCACAGCTTTCTTCTGGCGAAATAGCGCGGATAGCGTTTAATCTTTTGGTTGATAGCAAAAGAGCCGCTCCATCCTTTGATGGCGTTGCGCCTCCTACCGTCGAACTATTGCCGCCTTGTGGCACCACTGCGACTTTTGCTTCGCTCGCCATTTTCATAATAGCAACAACCTCTTGGGTTGAAGCCGGAGAAAGAAGCGCGGCTGCCTCTCCTTTCAATTTGCCCCGCCAGTCTTCCAAATAAGGCGCCATCACTATCGGATCTTGTGTAAATCCTTTGGAACCCAGCAATGCTTTTAGTTCCTCAAGCAAAGCCTTTTCTGGACGACGGGACATAGCAAATCTCCATGAAATACCCTTTTAAGAGATTCTTATAAGACTCCCTTTCAAAACAGGTAACTTCCATTTTTTCTCGTTATAATTTAACATTATAGTTTAAAAATTTTCTGTAAAATGAAATTTTATTTATCAAATGTCAAGCATTGAAGCTGATCTGTTTCGATCATCTCGGTAATGCTATCAAGTTGTAGGCAATTCGGAGATTGGCGCGAGAAAGGACTCTGTAAATCCCGACCCAGACGATTCAGAATGAAGAGAAGGAAGCCAACAATCGTTGTCGCCAAAGGCGTAGCCAGCCCCAAGGTATCAACCGCACTAATTGGCAAAACGACGCAGAAAAACTCGATAAACAACATCGGAAAGATGGTATATTGATAAGGTAAAGGCGTCGATTTTATCTTTTCCATACCTCCTTGTGCATGAGCAATCGCCGTCATCGTATTTTCAAGCATTTGCAGCTTTATACTGTCGATATTTTCTTTTTCAGCTATTACCGAAATCTGTTTTCCGGTTTCTGCCAAGATAAGATTAGGGACATTATTACCCTCTCTTAACTTTTCGCATTCTTCAGCGGATAAAAATCTTTTAATATCTTCTTTGGGGCTAATATCAAATAATCGGCACCGCAAAGCGTGGATATATGCTATATGACGATAGACTAACTGCTTTTGCTGCTCTCTATCCCGAAAAACCATTAAAACTTCGCGGGAAAAGTTACGGGAGTTATTATTCATCAATCCCCATAATCCGCGCGCATCCCACCAACGTGCATAGGCACTGTTGGTTGAAAAACCGATAAATAAAATAAGCGCAGAACCCAAAACGGTCGTTGGTGCGGTTGGCACCTCCATCCATAAAGGCCATTCGGGATTATAGACATAAAGAGCCGTAACCAGAATATCCCAAGCCAGCAAAATCCAAAGTGAAGCGCCGACATAAGAAAAGACGTCTTTGGTGCGACTGATTCGTCCACGGATAGGGGACACAGATTCTCCTTTAATTTAAAACAATCATAACGCCCTAGGCGCTAAAAAGATGCAGGATTAGGGCATAGAAAGGTAAAATATTTCACCTTTCCAAAAAATTCACCCGATAAAGCAGCGATCTGATTAGTATAAAGCCTGCCAAACAGTCAGCGCTTGCGCCGTATCTCTGACATCGTGGACGCGCAATAACTGGACACCTTGATCGGCCGCATGAAGCGCAATCGCTAAAGATCCACCTAATCTTTCTTGGGGATGGGTATCCCCTGCAAAGGTAATAATCAGTTTTTTACGACTTGCCCCCAGCATCAAAGGACATCCTAAACCGTGGAACAAGGCAATGCCACGGATCAAGGCAAGATTATCCTGAAAACTTTTACCAAAACCGATACCGGGATCAATAATGATCCGGTCACGGCTAATACCAGCCGCTTCCGCAACCTCTATACGCTTTTCAAGCCAGTTATAAACCTCGATCAGAATTTTTTTAGAAGACCCTTCATGAATTGAGCCTTCTTCATGATGCATCAAAATAACCGGATAAGATTTTTCTGCCGCGACAAAAAGAGAATTTTTGTCCCAACTCAAAGCAGATACATCATTAAAAATAGCAGGGGTCTGTTCCCATACAGCAGAAATTACCGAGGATTTTCGGGTGTCAACCGATATCGGGAGAGACGCTTCTTTCAGCTTTTCAATCACCGGCATGACCCGCAATTTTTCTTCTTCTTCTGATACGGCTTCGGCTCCGGGACGGGTGGATTCCCCGCCGATATCAATCAAAGAAGCACCTTGCTCTATCATCGCTTTAGCCATAGCGCAGGCGGCATCGACGTTATTTTGATATAAACCGCCATCTGAAAAACTGTCAGGCGTTATATTTAAAATACCAACAATATGCGTATGATCTAATTTGATCTTACTTTTGCCTAATTGGATAGCAGCCCTTGGCGCAACAATTCTTGAAATGGTTCTATAGGCATCCAACTGCATTTCTGTTGAAAGGCTGTTCAAAAAGCTATTGATATCGGCAACAGAAATCACCCGTTCCTGAACAATTTCACCTTTTGAAACCATAATAACCGTAAAAGCGCCAAACCATTTTAGCCCCCCTGCCAAGCGAAAGGTTGCACCAGAAGGCGCCATGGGTGCATTTACAAAGGCGCTCGGACAAAAATACAGACGGATATCGGTCATTTCGGGTACTGAAACATTCTGATTATAAAAAGACATCAAGGATTCTCGGCAAGGTAGCGTTGTCGTAAGATATCTAACGGCAACAAAGTATTATTTTCTTCAAAATGCCAAAAAATCCAGCCATTACAGGAAACAGCCTGTTGTAATTGGGCGCCCAGCTTATGGATGGATCCTGACCGACCATCGGCCGATTGCAACGCACCATCAACATTGACAACCGCCTTAAAGCGGCGACGGCTATCATATAAAATATGGCCGGGACGGACAAAACCATTTTCCATCAAACACCCAAAGGTAACGCGAGGTTGTTTGCGTTTATTCGATGCTTGCCCCATCAAAGCCTCATCACAGACTTCGGCTTTATCTATTCTGGCTTGGGCAGCTTTAATATAAGTCGGGTCTTGTTCAATCCCGATCCAATGCCGCCGAAGATGACGGGCAATAACGCCCGTGGTTCCCGTGCCAAAAAAAGGATCAAGAATGACATCGTCAGGACGCGATGAAGCCAATATAATCCGATACAGCAAGGCTTCAGGTTTTTGGGTCGGATGTATTTTCTGCCCGTTTTCTCCTTTTAAACGCTCATTTCCCGAACATATCGGTAATAACCAGTCAGACCGCATCTGAAGGTCATCATTAAAGGTTTTCAAAGAGGCATAGTTAAAGACATAGCGGGATTTATCTGATTTTGAAGCCCATATCAGGGTTTCATGAGCGTTGGTAAATCGTCGACCTTTGAAATTGGGCATCGGATTGGATTTGCGCCAGATGATATCGTTTAATATCCAAAAGCCCTGATCCTGTAAGGCGGTGCCTACCCTAAAAATATTGTGATAGCTGCCAATAACCCAAATCGTGCCATCTTCTTTTAAAACGCGATGAGCCTCTTTCAGCCACAAACGGGTGAAATGGTCATAGGCGGCAAAAGTATCGAATTTATCCCACGCGTTATTAACAGCATCAACACGGCTGCCTTCCGGTCTAAACAGTTCACCACTTAATTGAAGATTGTAAGGCGGATCAGCAAAAATAAGATCAACCGAATTATCGGGCAACGTTTTTAAAATTTCGATGCAATTACCAGCCAAAATACTGTTTAACGGTAATGTCGGGCTGTCAGATAACTCTGTATCGCCTCCGATGTCTTCTTCACTCATGCGTGATACACATTCGGCAAGGCGCATAAATACTGATCCTTTCACAGAAACCCGACTTTACTGTGATTCAATGCGACTCTTCGGTCAAGAGGCTTCATTGTAAAAATACAAAAGCGGTTATGGATAATAATTGAAGTGATTATTTTATAACTTCAAAAAACACAGAAAAAGTAACGAAAAAGAGGTCAAAGACATCCTAATCGGCCTTTTCATAAAATTGGCGAATAGGTGAAAAACTCTGGCGATGGAATTTTGTCGGCTTTAATCTTTGAATGGCTTCACGATGTTCCTTTGTGGGATATCCCATATTGTGTTCCCAACCATAGCCGGGATATTCTTGGCTGGCTTTTACCATTATTTCATCCCGTTCGACTTTGGCCACAATAGAGGCCGCCGCAATCGACAAAGAAAGGCTATCCCCTTTGATAATAGGCAATGACGGCCACGGCCAATCGGGAATATCGCGGCCATCCACTAAAATGCAATCAGGTTCCCTACCTATTTTTTGTATCAAGGCCTTTACTGCCCGCTTCATCGCCAAAAGACTGGCTTGCCGGATATTGATTTGGTCAATCTCGTGAACATCCGCCATTGCCGTTGCATAATCAGCCTGATTATGCAGCATGTCGGATAAAAGATGACGACGACGCGCGGTCAGTTTTTTTGAATCATTGATCCCTTCTGGAATATGCTCTCGGTGAAGATAAACCGCTCCGGCCATGACGGGACCCGCGAGAGGGCCTCTACCCACTTCATCAACCCCGAAAACAACGCCTCCAATCCTGTCTTCATAAGACAAATCAGGGAGCATCTTCTTAGACATTTTAGTTGAGCCAGCAACCATCAGTTATTTTCCAGAAACCAGCGGTCAAAAGCACTTATGCCTAAAGTATGACCAATAGGCCCATGCCCTTTACCCAAAGACGGCGCTTTCTCCAAAGCCATTCTGATATATTGGCGCGCCCGAGTAATCGCCTCTTTTAAAGGTAATCCTTGCCCCAATGAGGTCGCAATAGCACTAGAAAGACTACATCCTGTCCCATGGGTATTTTGGGTTGGTATCCGGCTATCTTGCCATGATATGACCTCGCCATCGGGCATCACTAATCTATCGGTCAGGATTTCGCCTTCCCCATGACCGCCTTTTGCCAATATTGGACAGCCATAATGCCGTGCTAATTGCTGCGCCGCCGCTATCAAAGAGACATCAGAAGAACAATCCTGTTTTGTCAAAACTTCTAATTCAGGGATGTTCGGCGTAATCAACTCAGCCCGACACATTAACCGATCAAAGGCTTGAATAGTTTTTTCATCCGCCAAGGCTGATCCACTGGTCGCCACCATTACGGGATCAAGAACGACCGGAATATTAGGTGTTTTTTCGAGATAATCAGCAACCGCCACGGCGACTTCACCGCTTCCAATCATGCCGATTTTGATCGCAGAAACCCCGATATCCGTTACGACTGCGTCTATCTGGGCGATAACCATCTCGGGCGAAACAACGTCAATCGCAAAAACCCCTTGGGTATTCTGCGCGGTTAGAGACGTGATCGCGGTCATGGCATGACCACCCAGCATAGTAATTGACCGAATATCGGCCTGAATCCCTGCCCCGCCGCCGGAATCAGAACCAGCAATGGTCAGGATACGCGCCGGTTGATCGACGCTAATTTCCGGTATTTTAGGCTGCACGACGAACAGTCTCACATATATGGTCAACGATCTGATGCACCAGATCAGGGTCTTCGGCTTCCGCCATGACGCGGATTAAAGGCTCGGTTCCCGATTTACGGATAAGCAACCGTCCCTTGCCCTTAAGGCTTTCTTCTGCCTCGGATATCGCTTCACAGACAGATTCATCTTCAAGGGGTTGTCCGCTGCTATAACGAACATTTTTCAAAAGCTGGGGCAACGGATCAAAAACATGCAGCAATTCGCTGGCCTTTTTATCGCTTTGAACCAAATCAGCCAAAAGCTGCAAAGCGGCAACCAGACCATCCCCCGTCGTTGTGTGATAAGACAAAATAATATGACCGGATTGCTCGCCACCGACAGTATAGCCCCCTGCCCGCATTGCCTCGACAACATGGCGATCGCCCACTTGGGTGCGCAAAAGCTGGATACCCAATTTAGATAAATAGCGTTCCAGTCCCAAATTAGACATAACGGTCGCAACCGTCGTATTTCCTTTTAGCAAATTACGTCTTTGGGCAGAGGTTGCGATCAAAGCCATGATCTGATCGCCATCGACAATCTCGCCTTTTTCATCGACAATGATGACACGGTCGGCGTCACCATCAAGGGCAATACCTAAATCGGCACGCGTTTCCAGCACTTTTTGCTGTAAAGCAGAGGGATCCGTCGAACCGCAATGGTCATTGATATTGAGACCATTGGGCGCAACGCCCAAAGTAATCACCTCAGCACCTAATTCCCATAGAACGGCGGGGGCAACCTGATAGGCCGCGCCATTGGCGCAATCTAAAACCAAACGCAATTTATCCAACCGTAAAGATTCCGGAAAACTCGATTTCACCGCATGGATATAGCGCCCCTGCGCATCGTCAATACGCCGCGCCCGCCCAATATCGGCAGGAGCCGCTAAGATAGGCGGCTGATCAATCGCCTCTTCGATCGCTTTTTCTTCCTCTTCCGATAATTTATAGCCGTTGGGGCCAAAAAGTTTGATGCCATTATCGGAAAAGGGGTTGTGGCTGGCTGAAATCATAACACCGAGATCAGCGCGCATTGATCGGGTTAAAAGGGCTACGCCTGGGGTTGGTAAAGGGCCTACCAGAACAACATCCATCCCGACGCTGGTAAAACCCGCCATCAAGGCGGATTCTACCATATAGCCGGATAATCGGGTATCTTTCCCAATCAGGACACGATGACGATGCAGCCCCCGTTTAAAATAGGCACCGGCGGCCTGCCCTACTCTCATCGCAACATCGGCTGTCATCGGATCCTTGTTCGTGCAACCACGGATACCATCCGTTCCAAAATATTGCCGTGACATGCGCGATTACCGTCCTTTCCGATCAAACTTTAAGACTTACAGCCGCTAGAATGATGAAGAAGTCTTGCAAGACTATGCCTCATTTTCGTGCAACAGCTTTTTCAAAACAGGTGTCAAAACAAATATGCCTCCGCCAAATACAACGGAAAGCCAACCGATAGAAGAATAAACATTCAGAATATTGTGAAATCCATCGCCGCTACCATTACTGGTCATCTTGGCAATCATTCCGGCACCATATTCTCCAAAAGCAGTCGAGAAAAACCACGTTCCAACCATCAAACCAGCCATATGCACAGGCGACAAACGGGTAATAGCCGCTAATCCCACTGGTGACAGGCATAATTCACCAAGGGTATGGAAAAGATAAATCAGGAAGATAAAGAGAACTGGCGTTAATTGATGCATATTCATTTTGGCTCCGGCCACTAGAACCAGAAAACCAAGTCCCAAGCCGACTAGACCCATACCAAATTTAAAAAAAGTAGAAGGCTCTAAATTCCGTTTATTTAACCATGTCCAAAGACCGGCCATCACAGGTGCCAAAAGGATGATATAGATCGAATTAAGAGACTGAAACATCGAGGTTGCAATATCTACACCCGCGATATGACGGTTGGTGTAGCGATCTGTGAACATATTGAGTGAGGATCCGGCTTGTTCAAACAAAGACCAAAAAAGTACAGACCCAATCATTAAAATCATGGCGGCAAAAAGCCGATCACGGGCAATAGACGGCAAACGGATGGCAGAATAAAAGATATAGATAATCAAAAAGATACCGATAATACCCAGCAATTGCCCGACAATCTGATAATAATTCAGCAAAATGGCTGAAAAGACGATAGCGGTGACACTTAGGACATAAATCCAGATTTCTTTTGAAAGGCCGAAAACTTTTTGTGCCAATTTTTCAGGACAGGCAGATTCCCCTCGTCCTTTCAAAAGCGGACGGCAAAAAACAAAAATCAGAAGGCCGATAGCCATGCCAACGCCAGCCATACCGAAACCATAACGCCAGCCGTATTTTTCTCCGACATAGCCACAAATCAATGGGCCCAACGCACCGCCAAGATTGATCCCCATATAAAAAATGGTAAAGGCCGGATCACGTCTCAGATCATTTTTGTCATATAGGCTGCCGACAATCGCTGAAATATTGCCTTTCAAAAATCCGGTTCCGACAATGATAAAAGCCAAGGCGATATAAAAACAAGTGACAGCCAAAGATTGATTGCCGCCATTACCTTCAAAACCCATTAAAAAATGGCCGATGGTAATCAACACCGCGCCATAAAGAACAGCTTTTCGTCCCCCTAAAAGTTTGTCGGCAATAAAACCGCCGATAACCGGCATAATATAGACCAAAGAGGCATAGGCCGCATAAATACTGTAAGATTTACTATCACTGAAAAGAAAATGTTTAGTTAAATAAAATATCAGAAGTGCTCTCATTCCGTAGAATGAAAATCTTTCCCACATTTCAGTGAAAAATAGTAAAAATAGACCGGGCGGATGCCCGATAATTGTTTTTTCTTGGTCTGTCCCGTTTTTTGATAGCAACAAACTGTCCCCCCTTACTGAATAGGCAGTATATACATAAAAAGGCTCAACACAGCCTTTCTGCCTTTTTTCAACCCTGCTTCTTTGGGAACAGAATATTTTCTTTTTTGCAAGGGCGATTTTATCGACCTGCATTATCGATCTTTGGAATCCCTTCCAGAAACCGTCTATTTTTGTCTTTTATTCTCTCACATACAGATAAAAATCAGGCACCGAAGGCGATAAACCCCCGATGCCTGACTGAAAATTTAAAATAATAGGATATTATTTTGCTTTTTCTTCTGCACGCATTTCTTTTGCTGCGGCAACCATCGCTAACAAGGAAGGTTTCACTTCTTCCCAGCGACGCGTTTTCAGACCGCAGTCAGGATTGACCCACAAACGGTCAGCCGGAAGATATTTCCGAGCCAAACGAAGAAGGTTAACCATTTCTTCAACAGACGGGATACGCGGTGAATGGATGTCATAAACACCGGGGCCGATCTGGTTCGGATATTGATAGCTGGCAAAAGCCTGCAACAATTCCATCTGCGAACGAGCTGTCTCGATAGAAAGCGCATCGGCATCCATAGCGGCGATAGAAGGCAGGATGTCGTTAAATTCAGAATAGCACATATGGCTATGAATTTGCGTATCATCCCGAACACCTGAAGCCGTCAGACGGAAGGATTCAACCGCCCAATCCAGATAGGTCTGCCATTCAGCGCGACGCAAAGGCAAACCTTCACGAAGAGCGGCTTCATCAATCTGGATGATTTTTGTGCCTGCGGCTTCCAAATCGACGACTTCGTCACGGATCGCCAAAGCCAACTGGCGGCAGCTGACCGAACGTGGCTGATCATTACGGACGAAAGACCAGTTCAAAATGGTCACAGGGCCCGTCAACATGCCTTTAACAGGCTTTTCGCTCTGCTGCTGCGAGAATGACCACCAATCGACCGTCATCGCTTTCGGACGGGTCACATCACCAAACAGGATCGGCGGACGGACACAACGGGAACCATAGCTTTGCACCCAACCATTATTGGTAAAGGCAAAACCATCCAGCTGTTCACCGAAATATTGAACCATGTCGTTACGTTCAAATTCACCATGAACCAGAACGTCAAGACCGATTTCTTCCTGCCAACGGATGGTAGCCGCGGTCTGTTCACGCAAAAACTGCGTGTAACCGGCATTGTCCAATTCACCACGACGGTTTTTGGCGCGTGCCTGACGGACTTCAGACGTCTGCGGGAAAGAACCAATGGTCGTCGTCGGATAAAGCGGCAGATTGAGCTTTGCCTGCTGCGCTGCGGCACGAACCGGATAAGGGCTCTGGCGCTTGGCCATGTCAGGCGTTACAGCAGCCAGACGTTTGGCGACGGCTTCGTTATGAATACGCGGCGAAGAACGACGGTTTTTAGCGGCTTTAGTGGAGGCCGCCAGTTCTTCAGCCACTTCATTCCGGCCTTTGGTCAAAGCCGTTTTCAGGACAGCCAGTTCTTCCAGCTTTTGCTGAGCAAACGCCAACCACTGCGTGATTTCGGGATCAATCTTCTTTTCAGCTTTCAGATCAACCGGAACATGCAACAAAGAACAAGACGGAGCCAGAACCAGATCACGCTTTTCAGCCAGCGGTTCAATCCAGTCGACAAGAGCATCAAGATCGGCGCGCCAGATATTGCGGCCATCAATGACACCCAAAGACAAAAGCGTGTCTGGACGGACTTTGGTCAACAGCGCATCATAATCATCGCTACCACGGATCAGATCGACGTGGATACCCGCAACCGGCAAAGAGGTTAACAGGTCGATATTTTCAGCGACACGACCAAAATAGGTGGTCAGCATCAAAGACACGCCGGTTTTTGACAGAACGTCATAAGCCTTTTTGAAGGCTGCCCGCTGCTTGTCATTCAGATCAAGAACAAAAGCCGGTTCGTCAATTTGAACCCATTTGGCACCCGCTTTGGCAAGGCTGGTCAAAACTTCGGTGTAAATAGCCAAAACGTCATCGAGATAATCGAACGGATCGACATCGCGACCTTTCGCAAGGCTCAACCATGTAACGGGGCCCAAAACAACCGGACGGGTTTCGACACCAGCGGCTTTGGCTTCGTTATAAAGATCCAAAGCCTTGGTCGAAGCTAGGCTGAATTTCTGACCTTTGACTAATTCAGGCACCATATAGTGATAATTGGTGTCGAACCATTTGGTCATTTCCATAGCGGTGACGCTATTTTCAGCAGAAGTCGTGCCGCGAGCCATGGCGAAATAGGTAGCCAGATCGACTTTTCCACCCTTAAAACCATAGCGTTCCGGCACAGCGCCCAACATCACCGTGGTATCAAGAACGTGATCGTAAAAGGAGAAGTCATTGCTTGGAATATAGTCAATTCCAAGATTTTTCTGCTTCAGCCAGGTTTCGCGACGCAGGGAAGCCGCTGTTTCTTTCAGCTCAGCTTCGCTGCTACGGCCACCCCAGAAACTTTCAAGTGCGAATTTCAATTCGCGATTCGGGCCAATTCTTGGGAAACCCAAATTAGCAATGGTAACGCTCATTTTTCTCTTCAACCCCGAAAAGAAATCAGTTTCAAAAGCCTGTTTCCAGCTTTCAAAACCGATAGTGGATGACTTGGTTTAAGGCAGGTCTCCTGACTTGACGGGTCACCGCGTCCGATCAGCCTTCCCGATAATCATATCAGTGGCATTTTGATCTTTGCTCGCCGTTTACAGTTGCGGGGGCAGCACTGGCTTTGAAAATTCTTTCGCACCAGTTTCCCTCTTAGCTTTGCCAATGACAAAGAACCTTAATCCTTCCTCATTGCTCTCCGATCGAGAGGCAAAGGTCAAGATAAATATAAAGATGTGTTTATATGTTTATTTTTTAATTACATAAAAATAACGCTTGGCAGGATAAAAAAGAAAAGATTTTTACCCCGTAAATAGGGAAAACTTGCAGAAGTGACAGACAAAGGATAGCCGAAAGCGATGAACGCGTTTTTTTCTCCGAATGAAACAATAATCCTGCCCTGTGACTCAAAAGGCATCGAAAAAGCGGTGCAACTGATTCGGGCAGGCTATCCTGTGGGTCTTCCCACGGAAACGGTTTATGGCCTGGCCGCTGATGCGTTTTCAGGCGAAGCCGTCGCCCGTATTTATCAGGCCAAGGGACGGCCTTCTTTTAATCCGCTAATCGTTCATATTGCCCATATCGAGCAAGCGGCAGAAATCGTCGAATTTAACGACGAAGCCTTGTCTTTGGCACAAAAATTCTGGCCTGGGGCATTAACGATGGTTCTGCCTTTAAAAAAAGATACAAAAATTGCCTCTATTGTGACAGCTGGACTTGATACCGTTGCTATCAGAATGCCTTCTCATCCAGTAATGCGCCAAGTAATAAAAGCCTTTGGTCATCCTTTGGCAGCGCCTTCTGCCAATAAAAGCGGTGCTATCAGCCCAACCACAGCCCATCATGTCCAAGAATCGCTTAATGGAAAGATTGCAGCGGTGCTTGATGGAGGTATCGCTGACAAAGGACTCGAATCCACTATTATTTATGTCGGAGCGGATGAGATAAAATTGCTGCGTCCGGGGCCCATCACTAGTGAACAACTGGCTCAATCGACCCACCTCCCTATTACCGAATATAAGGCCGATGGCCAAAATCCGGTCGCACCGGGGCAGTTAATCAGCCATTACGCCCCCAGTCAGCCAGTGCGGTTAAATGTATCTCAAAAAGAGGCGGATGAATGGCTTATTGGCTTTGGAAATATTGCCGGCGACGACAATCTTTCTCTCTCTGGTGATTTGACCGAGGCGGCAGGCAATTTATTCTCTGCGCTGCATCGCGGCGAAAAAAGCGCTTACCCCCGTATTGCGATTGCGCCCATTCCTTTAGAGGGCATCGGAAAGGCCATCAATGACCGTCTGGGGCGCGCTGCTGCACCACGAGATTAACAAAAAGCTGGGTTTGCTCTTGCAGAAATAATCTGAAAATATTTATCAAGATCTAAAGACTAGGTTCTGTTGACAAAGGGTATAATTTAAGATTTTCAGGGATAAATTGAGAACAAGTTTTTGTAAGGCAGACTAGATGCGTGGAGATCTGACGGACGCGGAGTGGGAGATAATAGAGGGTCTTCTTCCAAGCGAACGAGGCCGCAGCGCGCGTCCCGCAAAAAGTAATCGGTTGTTTCTCAACGGAATGCTTTATGTGCTTCGAACAGGCTGCCCGTGGCGAGACATGCCTGAACGCTATGGGAAATGGAATTCGGTTTATGTTCGGTTTCGTAGGTGGGCGGAACAGGGTGTGTGGGACGCTCTTCTTGAAACCCTCGTTG
>NZ_JAIWON010000052.1 GCF_020216885.1 Zymomonas sp.
GATCAATACCAGCTTGCGCAGCATTCATTCTCCGACTTTAGGGGCTGCATTGGACGCATGGGATATCAGTCGTGACAGTTGTTCTGAAGAAGCGCAGTTATTCTATCGCGCAGCTCCGGGAGGTGTCCCGACTCAAAAGGCGTTCAGCCAGTCTTCTCGTTATGAAGCGCTGGATACCGACCGTGAAAAAGGCGTGATCCGTTCCAAAAATCATGCTTTTTCGACGGATGGTGGTCTGGCCGTCTTGTTTGGCAATCTTGCTCCTGAAGGCAGTATTGTTAAAACAGCGGGTGTCGATGAATCTATTTTGAAATTCACCGGTAAAGCCAAAGTTTACGAAAGTCAGGAAGCCGCTGTTGCCGGTATTCTGGGTAATGATGTCGAAGCGGGTGAAATTGTTATTGTCCGCTATGAAGGCCCAAAGGGTGGCCCCGGTATGCAGGAAATGCTGTATCCAACCAGCTATCTGAAATCGAAAGGTTTGGGTAAACTCTGCGCTCTGATTACCGATGGCCGTTTCTCTGGTGGTAGCTCTGGTTTATCTATCGGCCATGTTTCCCCCGAAGCGGCCGAGGGTGGTTTGATTGCTTTGGTAGAAACGGGCGATACAATCGTTATCGATATTCCTGAACGGATTATCCATCTGGATGTTGATGATGCTGTTATTGCCGATCGTCATGCCCGTATGGAAGCGAAAGGGGCAGCGGCATGGAAACCGCAAAATCGTGACCGTCCGATCTCTTCGGCTTTGAAAGCCTATGCCGCTTTGACGACCAACGCTGCCCGTGGGGCAGTTCGGGATGTCAATCAGCTCGAACGGCATTAAAGTTATCAGCTTGTTCTGCCAGCATTATGCGATGCTGGCAGATCGCTGTAAATTTGAAAAATAGCTGAAATTTTAACCTGTTATTGTATTGGTCATGTTTTTTTGAATGAGTAATTAGGCTATTTTCTGATCGCTGAATTGGAGCTGTGCAAGACGGGCATAGAGACCATTTTTTGGGATAAGCTGGTCATGGCTGCCTTCCTCGACAATCTTGCCTTTGTCCATAACGATAATTCTGTCTGCATGGCGCACGGTCGCCAGACGATGAGCAATGATGATCGAACTACGGCCTTTCATCAGTTTTTCTAAAGCCTGTTGAACGGCTTGTTCCGATTCTGCATCCAGTGCAGAGGTGGCTTCATCCAATAGTAACAGCGGAGCATCTCGTAGGATGGCGCGAGCAATTGCAATCCGTTGCCGTTGTCCCCCCGAAAGGCGGGCGCCGCCTTCACCGAGAAAGCTATCCAGTCCTTCGGGAAGGGCTTTCAAAAATTCTTCGGCATGAGCCGCACGAGCCGCCTGCCATAGTTCTTCATCGCTGGCATCCCATCTCCCATATCTTAAATTGTCGCGGGCAGAGGCGGCAAAAATAACCGTTTCTTGAGGCACAACCGCGATATGAGAGCGGATATCGCTTAAATTCGCCTCTTTTAAATCCACGCCTTCCATAGAAATAACGCCTGATGTCGGATCGTAAAAGCGTTGAATAAGCTGAAATAAGGTTGTTTTTCCAGCACCCGACGCACCAACGACCGCCAGACGCTCACCAGCTTTTAGCTCAAGGTTGAAATGGCTCAAGGCTTCGGTATCAGGCCGTGAGGGATAGCGGAAAGAGACATCCTGAAAAGTTAAACGTCCCTTTGTGCTATCGGGTAAGGCTTTAGGATTCTTGGGAGAAAAAATAGCTGGTTTTTCGGCTAATAGATCATTCAATCGGCTGGCTGCACCGGCACCCCGAAGCAAATCACCATAGACCTCACTTAAGGCACCAAATGCACCGGCAACGACCCCCCCTGTCAGGACAAAAGCTGCAATGGTGCCGCCTGACACTAAGCCAGCGGCAACATCCAGCGCACCACGCCACATAATCAGGATAATCGCCGTAAAAATCAGCAAAATGACTAAAGCCGTCATGAAAGCCCGCAGCGTAATCCGTTTTTTTGCCGTCTCAAAAGTGAGTTGAACAGCCTGACCAAAACGGTCGGATTCTCGATCTTCTTGACCAAAAGCCTGAACAATTTTCATCGCGCCCAAGGTTTCGGTAATCAGGCTGCTTAAATCAGCTATCCGATCCTGACTTTTTCGGGACAATCGCTGTAATCGCCGTCCGATAAAAATAATAGGAAAGACCACAATCGGAATACCGCCCAGTAGCATGGCGGTTAAATGAGGCGCTAGCATGAAAAGATAAGCTGTGCCGCCAAGTCCGGTAATCAGATTGCGAAGGGCGACCGACACCGTAGAGCTGACAATCTGGTCAATCAACGTCGTATCAGTGGTCAAGCGGGAAGCAATTTCAGAAGGCCGATTCTCTTCAAAAAAAACCGGTGGCATTTGCATTAAATGGCGGTTGATAGCCATCCGAATATCGGCGATAACCCGCTCACCTAGCCATGAAACACAATAAAATCGGGCAGCGGTTGCAAACGCCAGTAAAAGAATGATGCCCAGCATATAGCAAAAATAAAGATTGATATCATGGGCGCCACTCTCGCCACCAAAACCCTGATCAATCACCCTTTTGAAGGCGGCGGGTATCGCAATCGTTGCTGTCGAAGAAAGGAGCAAAGCCAACAAAGCCCCAAAAATCCATATCGGATAACGGCTGGCAAATTGCCAAAGTATTCGGAGCTGGCCAAGCATCTTTCTCTTTTTCGGCGTTGCTTTTGTCGCTTGCTTCACGATTTTGTCCCTGATTTTTTTTACCCCTTCGATAAAGATATTTATGAAGAGTCCCTTTAAAACCGGCTTGCGCTGAAAAGCCTGAAAATATGTTTTATTGCAAGCGAGATATCATTTTTTACGGTTAAAAGAAAAAAATGAATGAACCCGTGATGCTTTAAATGCGTTTTCTTTACCTGTAATGAATATCCTGTTCCGATTTTGAGGTGCATCCTTGATGCCGATTTTTCCTAGAATTTTGAGCAATATGCCTGTCATGGCGATGTTGACGCTTTTACCTGCCTTGACAGTGCCTTGTTCTGCCCATGGCCGGATGCCGTTGTTATCAAAGCGTGTTTTGGATCCTTTTTTTGAGACATCTGCCAACAACCGTCTAAAAACGGCTACGGATAAAAAAACGGTATCGGCTGCTTCACTCTCTTTCATTCAGGATAAAAATTTTTTTTCACCGATAGTGGAGCAATCCGTATCGGGACAGAATGAACAGCGTAAAGATAAGCCTGTAGTAGACCTTCCAAAAGAGGCAGCAATTCCAGCCTCGATTCCAAATGTTCAAAAGGCTTCCTCTGAAAAAACGGCCTCCGATCCTGTGGTGGCGGCTTTGTCTCCGTCAGATCTGCAAAAAAAAATGGCCGAGGCAACAGACCTCAATCGCCAGAATAAAAATACTGATGCTTTGGCTATCCTTGATCCGCTTTTGCCTTCCTTGAAAGGGCATGACCGCGTTTCTATCCAGCTTTTACGAATCCCCTGTCTTGCCAGTCTAGGCTATGATGATGAGATCATCTCTGCTTACAACAGTATCAAAGGCATTGAGCCGGACAATGGTGCTGTCATCAGTGTTGGGATATTGATCGCCCTTTCTCAAAATGATTTTTCCAAAGCCGCTGAAAGGTTGCTTGTTCTAACTGATAAAGATCCTGCACGAATTGCCCGTTTCGATAGCGATATGGTGCAGGCGATTCTGATTCAGGCAAAGGCGCAAAAAGACCCGACTATTTGGCAAAATCTGGTTTTGGGCTTGGCACGTAGTAGTTGGGGTGTGGCCGAAGGCCCTGATATCCGCGATCCTTTGATGCAGCAGGCTGTAACGGTTTATCTCGCCAAACATCAAAGTGAAGATGCCGCCGATCTTTTGAGAGAAATTGCCGATCCTGAAAGACTCATGGAAATGGCCATTTCTCGCCGCTATGAACCTATTTGGCCGGATATCGAGCGCCGCCTTGGCAATCATAGTCAGGATAGCTTGCGGCAATTTTCAGGTTTTTGGCTTAATGCTTTGGCTAGCCAACCGGACAATCCTGCCTTTATCCATCAATCAATCCGTGCCTTTATTCTTGCCGGTCATTTGCAAGATGCGATTGATCTAGGCAATTCTATCAAAATAACGTCCCATATCTCTGACGACAATATTAAGGCGATTATTGCTGCGGCTGATGCTCGTTTGGCATTGGGGGGAAGCGGTGCGGTGTCGGAGTCGATTGCGCGCCTACAGCCTTTGAATCGAATCGACCCCAGCCGCCATCAAATCGTCTTATCGGCGGATATTCGGCAGTCTGAATGGCTCAATCAATCGGGGCGCTATTATGAATCCCGCAGCCTTTCCGAAAAGATGCTTTCTAATCTTGGATTATCGCTGACCCCGTCTGATATTGCCTCTTTTCAGCAAAGTGCCGTCTGCTCGATGATGAAATTGGGGCAGCGCAAGCAGGCCAATCAAATGGCACAAGAAATGATGCAGAGCCATCTGGATGATAAACAGGCGGTTATAGAAGCGCTTTTTTGTGCCGGAAAATCTCAAGAAGCCATCAATCTGGCTATTCATACACTCGATAACCCTTCGCAGGCAGATACTCTCTTGAAGCTCTTGCAGCCAGAAGGGCGTTTTCCTGATGTCAGACCACAATATTACCGTAGCGTCTGGTCAAAATTATCAGCGATACCGGCTGTTGAACGCGCTTTTTTGAAAAACGGACGAGTCCTGCCCGAAAAATTCCAACTGCGGAAAAAGGCTCCCTTGCCGAGTCTCATGTATAATTCTTCTCTTGCCGCTGTCAGCTAGGATGTAAAAATAGTCCATTTTGGATGTAACGGACGTAAAATTATCAATTAACAATTTTTAACTTTTTCTAAAGTTATCTTGGCTATTTTTCAGGATAAAATGTAATTTTTATAAAAAAAAGGCAAATTTCATCCAAAATTAAGCATTTATTATTCTTTTGAACCTATTTTCCCAAAAATTTTAGCCTTCTTTCATCCAGATTCCGCGAATCTGGATTGATTAGGTTTTTTAAACAAAAAAAATCAAAATGGTGGAATTAGACAACGAAAATTGATGGACAAGTAGGAAAGTATTGAGAACATAAGGGGAACAAACAGTTAAAAAAGTAAAATTAAACTAGGAGTGATAATCATGTACTTGTTAGGCAAAATTGAAAAATATCTGAGTGCTACAGGTATGACCCCCACCCGTTTTGGGCGTGATGCCTTGAATGATCCCCGTTTCGTGCTGGATTTACGGCGCGGAAGAGAACCTCGCCGGCGCACTTTGGGGCGCGTTCTTGCCTATTTGGAAGAGCATGGCGCTTTCATCCGGCGTGAAAGAAAAACAAAGCCTTTTATTTTATCGCATCATCATAATATTTCAGCATAGATTCAAAATGGTTAAAAATTTTCGATTAAAATGTTAAAAATTTAAATCCATTTAGGGATATAAAATATTGCATTACATTTCCCTGACCGAGGTGAGCTGTTCGCGCATTTCCTTGATTAAAGCCAAGGCTTGGGTAAGCGCTTGATCGCGGTCTAATTGAGAGAGTTCTATTGGTACAATTGGGGGTGCCGATGCAGGATTAGGGGAATCCTGTATCGGCTTTTGTAAAATCTGTTCGGAAGAAAGAAACAGCGTTTCCTCTTCGCTTTTTTCAAAAGAATTAGATTGTTTTTCAATGGGATAGGATAGCGAGAAAATCTCAGATTTTTTTTGAGAAACGGCATCCTGCGGCGGTTCAATATCGTTATTATCTGTCCATTCGGTTTCTGCTGGCAAAACAGATTGCCTCGCAGAAAAAGACGCCTCTTCTAACACGGCATCAAAGGAAGGCGAGGCTTCTACTGGTTGTGATGAAGGTTCATTATTCGATTCTAAAACCGTTTTTTCACTATAATCATTGAGGACGATAACCGAATTTTGCACCTCTTCTTCAAAAGTCGATTCACTTTGTTGCTGCAAAAAAGCACGATCGGAAGATTTGAGGAGAATTTCGTCCCCCTCTAGGAGGATGCTTTCTTCTTCCCAATCTTTTCCAAGAGGCTTTTTTTCTGGCCAAATAGCCTGATCGGATAAATCTTCAGAATAAAACTGCCCTTCGGGATTTTCTTTTCTTAAATCAAAGGCAACCCGATAACGGTGATAGGCAAAAAGCCATGTCATGATGAAGGCGATAATCCCACCTAAAACAATACCAAGAGGAAAGGCCAGCCGCGCTCTTGATAATAAATGCGCGCTGCCGTCCTCTCCTGTAAGCCAAGTAATGGCGGTATCATGGGTCAGTCGGGTAAAAATTTCAGGCGGCATAGCCATCCAGAAAAAAATGACAGCTATAGAAAACATAGCGGAAGAAAGAACGATAAGACGTTTTTCCTTTTTTCCTTCCATTGGCGTTGAGCCTGCCATTTCAGCTTTCTCCATAGATTTTATCCGACAAAATCAATTCTATAAGTCTAGCGGATAAAAACGATTAAATAATTAACATTGCATTCTGGCGTATTTAAGAAAAAATCTATTATCCTGCTGTGATAAAGATTTTCTAACGTGAATATTCCTTCACTTGAAAGCTGATTTTACCGGATAATTTTTTTCAGGAAAAAGAATGCAGGAACAAAATCATGCCGCTATTCTGACTTCGCCTCAGGAGATAGCCGCTTTGAACCATCAAATCAGTGAATGGTTTTTGGGACATTATATCCAGCTACTCTGCGCTATTGGGGCAGGGGTTGTTCTCTTTTTCGCTTTGCTTTCCTTTAGGCGCTTTGCCGAAAATTTTTTAAAACGCAGTGCCTTTCTGAATGAATGGACGACTCTTGCTGGTGAAGCGATTGGCCGGACTCATGCTTTTTTCTTGGCCATTCTGACCATTCGATTGGTCACCGAATATTTCGACCATAGCTCGCGCCTTTCGGATGTTGTCCAGTTTTTATGGGTCATTGCCAGCACTTTCCAATTTGCGACTTGGGCGCGTCAGCTCATTTTAGGCCTCATTAGCTATCGGGTCGAGCAATCGAACAATAGCAACCGTAATTTGGATAGCGCGCTTAATCTCATCCGGCTTCTTGTGACGGTAGCGCTCTTTGCTATCGCCTCTGTTGTTGTGCTTGATAATCTGGGTGTGAATGTCACTGGATTGGTTGCCGGTCTTGGAATTGGTGGTATCGCGATTGGTCTTTCTGCCAAAGGTATTTTTGACGACCTCTTCTCGGCTTTGGTGATTATTTTTGATCAACCTTTCATGAAGGGCGATTTGATCAGCTGGAAGGATACCACCGGCACTGTTGAAAAAATCGGTCTGAAAACGACCCGTATCCGTGCCGGAACCGGAGAAGAAATTATCGTTGCCAACAATATGTTGGTCAATGTCGAAATGCATAATCTAAGCGAGCAAACGAGACGGCGCTTTTCTTTGCAGATTGGGGTCGTTTGTTCCACTTCGCCTGACCAATGTGAAAAGCTGATTTCTATCTTGCGGGAAGAAACCGCAAAAATACCGCTTTGTCAGGTGGCCAGAAGTTGCATGACTGGAATCGGCGCTTCTTCTTTTGATTTTGAAGTGGTTTGCGATGTCCAATCCGGCTCTTTTGATGACTATTTTTCGGTTCGGACTCAGGCCTGCATCAACATCCTAAAACGGCTTGAAAATGAGGGGATCGAGCTCGCTTATCCAACGGTCACGAATTATAACTATAATGCTGAAAAATCAGGAAAATTAGAGGAAAAAAAGGATTAAATTGCTAGGAAAAGCGATTGAATTACATCTCATTATAAAAATTTATCAATAAGGATGATTACTTTTTCACTTTTCATCTGTTTATCCAGACAGCAACAGGATAAATATTTTCCTGTTGTCCTGACAAAGGAATCATACGACGGGTGCAGCAATGCCAAATAAAAAAGATTATAAAACGGTCGTCGCTGTAATTAATGCGTTACCGGGTCATGACGAAGAGATCGAACAGGGATTAGGTGATCTTGCGCTTAAGGTGAAAGCCGAGCCGGGCAATATCACTTTTAAGCCCTATCGAAATCTTTCTGAAAGTCATAGCTACATAGTCTATGAGATTTATCAGGATGAGACTGCGTTTTTGCAGCATGTGAATGCTCATTATACAAGAGCCTTTAACAAGATGCTGGAAGCCGCCGCAAAAGGTGGTAAATCGCAGGTCTTAGAAGTGAGTGATATTCTCTAATTTTCAACCCAGAAAATCAGAATATTTTATTAAGGATGAGGATTAAAATGTTACGTTCTTTTTATAAATATGCCGCTTTAGGTTTAGCCGCTGTTGGTGCCGTTTCTGCTGTTTCCGCACCGGCCGTTGCCCGTCCTTCTGTTATCGCTGACAATCCCGCTTATGTCACGATCGTTGCTGTTATGCATCCGCTGCCCCAATATGCAGAACAGGTTGGTACCGAATTGAAAGGTCTTGCTGCACAGGTAAGAGCTGAACCGGGCAATGTTGCTTTCATGCCGACCCGCAATCCTGTCGACAACAGCTATGTTGTTTATGAAGTGTATCGTAGCGACGATGCTTTCCAGAAGCATATCACGTCTGGCCACACGGTTGCTTTCAACAAACTGCTCGTTAATCAGGTTCAGGGTGGCGCTTCTGACGTTACGAAACTGAAAACCATTTTCTAAATTTTAAAATCCTTGGAAAATAAAATTTTGCCGCTGTTGAAAAACAGCGGCAATTTTTTTGTCTGTGACCGTTAATTTATATTTCAAACTCTAAAAAGAACGATAATTCGCTTCTTTTCCACGCATAATCTTGCCAATAGAATGCACAGCACCATTCAAAAGACGGCTATATCCTTATCTAGGCAGGGGACTTTCATATGCTGAAGCATTTTCGGGCATCTATTCTTGTTACGATTCTAGGGCTGATAACAGCCTTTATTTTTGGGTATTATGCCCAAGGCCATCATTTGATATCAGGATTGGATGCCGCTTTTTTAGCCTTTCTTCTGGCTATTTTGGAAACAGCTTTCAGCTTTGATAATGCGGTCGTTAATGCCTCTGTTCTCAAAAATCTTACACCCAAATGGCAAAAATGCTTTTTAACTTGGGGGATGATTATTGCCGTTTTTGGCATGCGTATTCTGTTCCCACTGTTAATTGTTTCTTTCTCGGCTTGGGTTGACCCTTGGGAAGCTACTAAAATAGCGCTCTTTAATCACGCGCGTTATGAAGAAGTCGTAACCGCTGCCCATGCCAGTATTGCCGGCTTCGGCAGTGCCTTTTTAATGCTGGTAGGTTTAAGTTTTTTTGTAAAAGAAGAGCATTCGCCTATATGGATTAGCTGGATCGAAAAACCGTTGATGGCGCTTCGGGTCATTCCTTTTATTAGCTATATCCTGACTTTTTTGATTATGGCCGGTTTTGCCTTTTGGTTTAATCAAAAAGATGGCTATTCTTTTTCAGTCGCGGCTTTGTTCGGTATGGCTGCTTATTTTCTGTTAGAACAATTTGAGCGCTTTATGGGACAACCGACCCAAGGCGGGGCAGGGTTGGCTACTTTTATCTATCTTGAATTTTTGGATGCGTCTTTCTCCTTTGATGGTGTTATTGGTGCTTTTGCCGTTACAAATGACATTGTCTTGATTGCGATAGGTCTTGGTATTGGGGCGATGTTTGTCCGTTCTATGACCGTTGCCTTGGTGCAAGGCGGCCATCTGTCCCAATATCCTTATCTTGAGGCCGGTGCCTTTTATGCGATTGTGACTTTAGCCTTTATCACTGCGCTTAATGTAAAGGTGGAAGTCCCTGAAGTTATCAGCGGTTTGAGTGGTCTTGTTTGGATTGGTGGCTCTTTGGTCTATTCCATAATGGAAAATCGCCGCTCTCTGGCGAAATAAAGCGAGTTTGATAGCAGGTTATTGGGGCAGGTTATTTTGTTTCCTGCCCTTCATAAAATCAATGATGGCTTCGGCTGCCCGATGCGATGCACCCAATAAGGGGTAGCCGAAAGTCTCCTGAAATAATTTTTCTTGAATAGGGC
>NZ_JAIWON010000053.1 GCF_020216885.1 Zymomonas sp.
GGTAGAGATGATGCCGCGCCTGAGCAGATTCGATAGCAGGTTTAAGGGCATCAATGTCTTCTACGACATCTCCCATAGTCCAATGGCGAAAATTAGGATTATTCTGCCATTTTATTTTTTGAGGATTGAGAAAAATACAGGGGCGGGAGATCGCCATAAATTCGTAAATTTGGCTACTCACATCTCCAATATAAAGTGCAGCTTGCGACGTATAGGTCATATCCAGCATAGCGGGAGAACCTGTATCAACCAAGATTTGGTCATTTTGCAGTCTTTTGAGCCAGTATTTTTTAATCGCGAAACTTTTATAAAATTGTTTGATATGAGGCGCGACAACCAAATTATAGCTATTTTGTGCGTTAAAAGCCTTAATCAAGGCCTTCATAAAAATAGGCGAAGAATTTAAATTCCGTTTGTAATGAGGATTATAAAGCGCAAAAGGTCGCGAATTTTGAAAAGGGTAGGCCATTTTTTTCTGAATGGCTTCAAAAATATCAAATTTAGGATAGCCTATAATCCGAGTGGCTTGATCAGTTATCAGGCCTTTTTGTTTGAAATCATGGGTAACTTTTTCGCCTGATATCAGCGTCAAATCAAATTCTTTGACAAGATGCTCATCATTCACATATCGATCGCCCGCCCCATGCATCAATAAAATAAGCTGAGGATGATTGAGTCCCATTTGCTTTAAAATACCGGCCGTATATTCTGTCGCAACAACCGCATCATAGCGATTCAGTTCTTCAATATTGTCTTGCAAGACAAGCAATCGTTCCTGATCAAGCCTTTTTGCTTGCTTCAAGAGCTTGGCCTTCCATGACTTGAACAACGGACGTAATTTCAGGGCGGGCGCATTCAATATCCGCCTTATTCGGGTCAAATGCTCTACTGTATCAGGAAAACTATAATATTCTGTGACATCGCAATCAGGCATTGCCGCCAATTCGCTGGCGACAGAAGCTGTGTGATAACACTGGTAAGGCTCAGCAATATAAATAAATGCAATTTTCACACTGAATCTGTCTTATATTTCAAGTCTTTCGCCGGAAAAACGATGATCGACGATAGAATGATTGCCTAAGCAAGAAGGCCTTTGTTCATAGTTTTTACAGGGATACTGTCAACCATAGCGGTCACGATACATCTTGGATTATAAAAAAGATATTTTTTCAAAAAATTCAGTTCTGATTGGTAAAAGGCTGAATCTTTTTATCCTGACCTTGGAAAGACAAAAAAATCCCGCCTCGGAAGAGACGGGATTTTAGAACTAAAAGTCTTGTGAAAGACGATTACTGGTTTGACCAGCGCTTCAAAGCCGGTTCGACAAGATGGCGCTGAACACTGTTATAGGTGATCTGGTTGATAACCCGCTGAGCAGACTGACGCGAACGCTGCGGCAGATATTTCTGGGCGTAGGTTTTAACCTGACCAGCCAGAGCCATATTGTCGCCCGTCAAGGCCAGATTGGCAATGAAGCGTGCCCGTGCGGTTTCTTCAATGAAGGCATTGACCTTTTCACGGTGATCCACTGCCCAATTAAAGGCCAGATCAGGGTGGTTGCGTGCTACGATTGAAATCAGAGCGGCGCGGGTCGGCGCATTCGCTTCATCCGTCAAAGCTAGCTCAAGCGTTTTTCTTGCCAATTCCTTGTTATTGGTCGCTGCTAAGGCATGGTAGAGCTGACGCTGACCGGAAGGATCTTTTTCCTTCTTGGCCATATCGCGCAGTTTTTCCCACATTTCGTTATCGGCATTATAGCCAACGACCTGCAATACTGCCTCGCGGATAGAAGCCGGAATGCTGTCCAGACCATTATTCAAATAGCGCTGGGCAGTGTCGATGGTTTCCTTGTCACCCATTTTACCGAGTAACGGAATCAGACTTTCGCGCAAATCGCTGGTAGCGGTCGAGTCACTGACCGAGGATGCCCAACCGATACGGGTCAGTTGCGGTTTCAGACGAGCTATTGCTTTCTGACGGAATGCGGCCTGAACCGGACTATGGTCGAGGCGACCGTCAAAGCTGGCGATCTGGTCAGAAACAACATTCAATAACAACGGATCGGAATCCGGTGAAATCTGCCCTAACAAGGCCAGATGTTGATCGAAGCTTTCATATCCGCCGCTGGCCAAAGCCATGCTGTCGCTGATAAAACCGACCTGATCTGACAAGGGCAGGCTTGGCAATTTATCGCTCAAGTCTTTGAAATGTTGCGGCGCATAAAGCGTCCGATAATAGCCGAACTGACCCGGATTGATGATCGGTAAAGAATCAACCGATGCCTGAACCGTTTGATAGGTGGGGCCACTGACCGTCACCGTCGTTGCAGCTTTCTGCTGTCCAGCAGCGCCAATAGCAACCGGAACAATCCAGCTACGGGATGTATGCGATGCCGGATCAAGCGCAAAACGATCCTGTGCCAGATTGATACGGGTGATGCCCCCAGCCGTTATGGGTTCGCTAGCACGGATAAGCGGAACGCCACCTTGCAGGGTGAAGCTGTCAGCGAAACTTTTGACATCTTTGCCAGATGCCTGACTTAACGCCTTCCAGAGGTCATCAGTCGTCGTGTTATTATATTTGTTGGCGGCCATATATTGGCGCAAACCATCACGGAACTGATCGGGGCCAATGGCGGCTTCGATCATGCGAATTACCGCCTGACCTTTGGAATAGGTGATGGTATCGAAAGCCTGATCGATTTCATCCACAGTGCCGACATGCTGAATGATCGGATGGGTCGTTGACTTGGCATCCATTGAGAAGGCGGCCTGACGAGCATAAGCCACGGTTTGCGCCGGAACATTCCAGCCAGGATTGAGATCGCCCGTGACTTTGGAAGCCATCCATGAAGCAAAGCCTTCATTCAGCCATAAATCGTCCCACCACTGCATCGTGACCAGATCGCCGAACCATTGATGTGCCATTTCATGGGCAACAACATTGAAGATGGTCTGATGCGCGCTTTCAGGACTACGTTTCGGATCAAACAAAACAGCGCGATCGAAATACATGATAGCGCCCCAATTTTCCATGGCCGAGAAGAACTGGGAGGAGCTGGGAACGGCAATCATATCCATTTTAGGCAAAGGATAGGGCGTGCCGAAATAATTGTTGTAATAGGTCAGAATCTGGGAAGCCGCATGCAAAGCATAATCGCCCTGATCGGCCGCACCGCGACGGGTAATAATACCGACTTCGGTATCCCCGACTTTAACCGCTTTCCGATCAAGTTTACCAACGCCTAAAAAGAGAAGATAGCTCGACATCTTCGGGGTTTCGGCAAAACGGGTAGTAACAAGATCGTTGCCATTTTTTTCGGTGGCGACAACGGGCATATTGGAGAAGGCCAGTTCGTCAGCCGGAGCCGTTACCGCCATTGTAAAGGTGGCTTTGTCGTCTGGCTGATCCCACATCGGTGCGAAATAGCGTGCATCGGCAGGTTCGAACTGGGTGACCAGCATCCGCTGGGCGCCGTCATTGTCCTGATAATCAACAGCGAAGAGACCCGCGGAAGACTGGTTGATTCTACCGCGATAGTTGATCGTCAATTCATGCTGACCGACCTGAATCGTGCCATTGTCACTGGTATTGATTAAAAGCTGTTGTGCAGGAGCATCCAGCTTCCATTCAACCTTTTTGCCATCCAATGTAATGTCATCAATGACCAGATCGGCAGCGTTCATGGCGATTACATGTTCAGGTGCCTGAACATTGATCGTAATCTTTTCACGACCGCTAAAGATGAGATCTTTGGCATTAGGTTGTACCGAGATATCATAATGCAGAGGTTTGATATCTTCTGGCAGACGACCATCTGGATTGGCAAAGGCCGCTGTTGCCATGGCTGGCAATAGAAGGACGGGCGCATGTCGAAGAAAAGATTTTAATCGGGACTTCTTGAACATTAAGGCACCTTTAAAAACGAGGCATGGCATTTGTAAATAATAGTCAAGCCATGCCTTTGTATTGTTTCAATAAATAGCTTTTTATGAAGTATGCTGTTACTATATAGAAAAAATTATATAGTTAATGTTTATTAAACTTCATGTTAAATCCATAGCAATTTTACACTGTTTGAACCTATCTTTAACAGAACGTCTATCAGGATAAAAAGTTCATTCTTTTTATGGTCGCGTTATAAAAATTTACAGCAGATCTATTTCTGTCTTAAGCGCGATAAAGACCTGTTCATTCTGAAAAAGACTTCTATTCATGCTATGATCCTTCGAAAGGATGATGATATGTTCATTGGGAAAGAGTTATTTCCGTGCTTAAGTGTAACATATTGTATAAAATATAAAAATTAAAATTTCTAATATATAGAATATTATAATAACTTATATCGTCAATATTAGGAACCGAATAAATAGAGAAGGGCAGGAAGCTGGAATGATTATTCTCTATCGGGGTCGTGGTATTCTTACCTTCTTTACTTTCATTTTTGTCATTGCAGCCGAAGATTGGCTGATGCGGAAGATGGGACGGTCATCCCGTTGTGACTATGCCTCGCTTTTCGCATGGTCTGTTGCCTTCATAAACTGGGTTATGGGGCGCTATTTGAACCGCAACGCCTTGGAAACAAGAAGAGGGCTTCTGTCCCGCCTATTCTATAACGCCCCGCATCAGTTTTTCGGCTTACCGATGGAATTATGGTCAATTCCGCTCTTTGCTTTCGGCTTTTTCTGTTTTCTTGGCTAAAGATTTCAGGCCTTTAATAGGGTTTTCTAACAAAGCCTTCTGGGCAATATCTTTGAAATAGCTTGAGAATAGAAACGGATTTTGTCTGTTTCCCTTAAAAATTTTAAAAAAGCGGAAAAGGATAGTTGCAAGATATCGGTTAGAACGCTAAACACCATGCGCTAAATGGGGCTGTAGCTCAGATGGGAGAGCGCTGCAATCGCACTGCAGAGGTCAGGGGTTCGATTCCCCTCAGCTCCACCAGCCATTCTTATGGCTGCTTTCCTCTTATAATCATCCTGACTTAAAATTCTTTTGCCTGTATTGATTGAGGCAGGCTTATTCTTGCCAATATGGTGCCATCTTATCCCTGTTTCCGGTCATACATCCTGCAAAGCGGATTTTTTCGGGCGTCGCTTATAGCTTCATGGACTCGGTTGTCTTTTGATAGACTGTTTTTCTCGATTCCTGTCATAGCGAGGATAAGATGAAATATGTGAAGCTGTCGGACGGCACCAAAGTGCCGGCTTTGGGACAAGGCACATGGATGATGGGCAATGCGCATAACCGCGCGACCGAAGTCGCCGCCTTGAAAGAAGGTATTGCCCTTGGCATGACGCTTATTGATACAGCGGAAATGTATGGCGAAGGGGCTGCGGAAATTTGCGTCGGGGAAGCGATCAAAGGCACCCCAAGAGAAAGCCTTTTTTTGGTCAGCAAAGCCTATCCGCAAAATGCCTCGCGCAAGACCTTGCCAAAAGTATGCGAGGCCAGTCTAAAACGCCTTGGCACCGATTATCTTGATCTTTATCTGTTGCATTGGCGAGGAAGCGTGCCTTTTGCTGAAACTATCGAGACGATGGAAGCCTTGCAAGCGGCTGGGAAGATTCGCCGTTGGGGTGTCAGCAATCTTGATACCGATGATATGGAAGAGTGGATTGCTGCCGGTGGTCAAGCCTGCACAACAGATCAAATCCTGTATAATTTGACCCGTCGCGGGCCTGAATTTGATCTTATCCCTTGGCTTCGCAAGCATCACATGCCGGTTATGGCTTATAGTCCGGTTGAACAGGGCCGTTTGTTGAAAAATCCGGCTTTGATCGCCTTGGCGCAGGAACTTGGTGTTACGCCTGCCCAGTTAGGCTTGGCATGGGTGATGCGTCATCCTGACATTATGGCTATTCCAAAGGCTGGTCATATTGCCCATGTAAGAGAAAATTTTGCATCGCTGAATATTGTGCTGGATGACACTATTTTGGCAGAATTAGATAAATTATTTCCGGCACCCACCCGAAAACAGCATCTCGCTATCTTATAAAAATAGTCAATGGATGAAGGGAGGCAGGCCGTTTCAAAACGACCTGTCCTTTTTTATCAAAAAAGAGCCTCTGGCATCGTCAAAACGATTTTGCCGCAATGATCACGGCTTTCCATCCTTTTATGGGCATCTTGCACTTTTTCTAATGGAAAACGACTGTCAATCAGGGGATGGCATTGGCCTTGCTCTAGTAATGGCCAGACTTTTTCTCTCAACGAACGGGCAATATCCGCTTTCTCATGGGCTGTTCTGGCGCGCATGGTGGATCCGCTGATAGTGGCGCGCTTGAATATCAGAGGCAATAAATCGAATTTATCAGCAATCCGTCCCCCCATCGCCCCGACAATGACGAGGCGACCGCCAAAGGCCAAAGCCTTCATATTACGGGAAAAATAAGACCCCCCAATAATATCGAGAATAATATCAACACCTTTCCCCGCCGTTTTTTCCTGAATAATTGTCAGAAAATCCTGATCATTGTAATTGATAGCTGTTGCGCCGAGTTTTTCGACTGCAGCGGCTTTTTCCTGATTGCCGACAGTAGTAAAAACTTTCAGTCCGCAAGCCTTCGCCAAGATGATCGCCGTGCTGCCAATACCGCTACTGCCTCCATGAACAAGCACGGTTTCACCCGATTTTGCCTGACCGATATCAAAAAGATTCGCCCATACCGTGAAATAGGTTTCGGGGATCGCCGCTGCTTCTATTAAGGAAAGATTGTCAGGGACAGGCAAAGTTTGTTTGGTTGGAATAACACCATATTCGGCATAACCGCCGCCATTGGTCAGGCCGCATACTCTGTCACCGACTTTGAATTCTTCGACATTTTGACCAAGGGCAATCACGGTTCCGGCTATTTCAAGTCCGGGTATCGGGGTGGCATCCGGTGGCAAAGGATATTGTCCCATTCGTTGGATGATATCAGGGCGGTTGATACCAGCCGCCACAATTTTTACTAAAATTTCATCTGCTTTTGGGGTAGGAATAGGCGCATCATGGAGGGTTAGAACATCAGCTGATCCTGCTTCTTTGATGATAACTTCTTTCATCATATTGCCTGCCATTTTTATATCCTCCGGCATATCCAGTAAAATCTTTAAAGACAGTTCCGCCCAATCAGGCTATCCCGACCCAAGGCGCGTATTGGGTTATCTTATCACAGGCAACGCCATTTGTTTTTTGTTATTGAAAGTCAGAAGACATCTTGCCCCTTCAAAGTTGGCTTGCCACATAGCGGAGATAGTCGCTGATAATTCCTCTTACGCATAAGAAGGCGGAAAAGACTGATGCTCAATTTTGATTATTATAATCCGACCCATATTGTTTTTGGTAAAGGCCGTATTGCACAGCTTGATACGCTTTTGTCGAAAGAAGCCCGTGTTTTAGTCCTTTATGGCGGTTCTAGCGCCCAAAAGACAGGCACTTTGGATGAAGTCAGAAAAGCTCTTGGTGACCGCACCTATTTTGAATTTGGCGGTATCGAACCCAATCCCAGCTATGAAACCCTGATGAAAGCCGTCGAGCAGGTCAAACAGGAAAAGGTTGATTTCCTGTTGGCTGTTGGGGGCGGGTCAGTCATTGATGGCACCAAATTCGTGGCCGCCGCCGTGCCTTATGAAGGCGAGCCTTGGGAAATTCTGGAAACAGATGGCAAGAAAGTCAAGGAAGCCTTGCCCGTTGGAACTGTTTTGACTTTGCCTGCTACTGGCTCTGAAATGAACCGGAATAGCGTGGTAACCCGCAAGTCAATCAAATCGAAACGGGGCTTCCATAACGACCATGTTTTTCCGGTTTTCTCGATTCTTGATCCGACAAAGGTTTACACTTTGCCGCCGCGCCAGTTGGCAAATGGGGTTGTCGATTCCTTTATCCATATCACCGAACAATATCTGACCTATCCGGTTGATGGTATGGTTCAGGATGAATTTGCAGAAGGTCTGCTCCGCACCTTAATCAAAATTGGCCCCGAATTGCTGAAAGATCAGAAAAATTATGATCTGGCAGCCAATTTTATGTGGACGGCAACCTTGGCGTTAAATGGCTTGATCGGTGCTGGTGTGCCACAGGATTGGGCAACCCATATGATCGGTCATGAATTGACGGCTGCCTTTGGCATTGACCATGGTCGGACATTAGCGATTATCCTGCCTTCGCTGTTGCAAAATCAGAGAGAGGCCAAGAAAGGCAAGCTGCTGCAATATGCCAAGAATGTTTGGCATATTGATCAGGGTTCTGATGATGAACGGATTGATGCTGCCATCGAAAAGACCCGTCATTTCTTTGAATCACTAGGTATTCCGACCCATCTGAAAGACTATGATGTTGGGAAAGAGTCTATTGATATGCTGGTCAAAGAATTAGAAGCGCATGGCATGTCCCAGCTGGGCGAACATAAGGCTATTACGCCGGATATCAGCCGCGCTATTCTCTTGGCGAGCCTGTAATTTATTCGAGAAGTCAGAAATAGCTGATTTCTTATAAAGATATCAAAAGAACGGCGCATCAAAAAAAGATGCGTCGTTTTTTTATGGAGCCTACTTCTATTTTAGGCCAAAAAATAGACCCATGATATTGTTGTGATATTTTGCTTTAATATAATGATGTTATAATTTTTGTAGATAGTGCCGATATAGGCCACATTATACCGTAAAATCGGTTGTGTTTTTTAGAATGGGCATGGATATAGGCGGCTATATTACTGAATAATCATAGCTGTTTTGCCTCTTTTTAGGTAAAATCAGGGTAATGACCCAGTCGGGAGACAGATGATTACTGAGCGTCAGACAGATTCCAATGCGATGTGGGGTGGCCGTTTTTCTGAAGGCCCGACAGCGATTATGCGGGAAATCAATGCCTCGATCCCGTTTGATAAACGCTTATGGCAACAGGATATTGCCGGTTCCAAAGCCCATTTGAAAATGCTGGTATCCCGTAACATTGTCACGGCAGAAGATGGCCAGAAAATTTTGGAAGGCCTCGATAAGATCGCGGCTGAATATGCCGAAAAAGGTGTACCAGAAGACTGGTCTCTTGAAGATATTCATATGGTGACGGAAAAAAGGCTGGCTGATTTGATCGGTTCGGCGGCTGGACGTTTGCATACTGCCCGTTCCCGTAACGATCAGGTCGCTGTTGATTTTAGATTATGGGTGCGTGATGCCATTGATATGGTCGATAAAGGCCTGACGGCACTCCAGATAGCGTTGGTTACCCGCGCGGAAGAACATGCCGCGACCGTGATGCCGGGCTTTACCCATTTACAGATCGCCCAGCCGATTACGCTTGGTCATCATCTGATGGCTTATTATGAGATGATAAGTCGTGATCGTTCGCGCTTTTCGGATGGTCGTAAAAGATTGAACCAATCGCCATTAGGGGCTGCGGCCTTGGCTGGGACGGGGTTCAATATTGACCGCCATCAGACAGCAAAAGCCCTCGGCTTTGATGCGCCTACGGCCAATTCACTGGATTCTGTTTCAGACCGTGATTTTGCCTTGGATTATCTGATGTCGGCGACCCAGACCGCTATCCATCTGTCACGCTTGGCAGAAGAGATCATTATCTGGGCAAGTCAGCCTTATGGTTTTGTTTCTTTGCCGGATGCCTATTCTACCGGTTCATCCATCATGCCGCAAAAGCGTAATCCTGATGCCGCGGAGTTAGTGCGCGGTCATAGCGGACGGATCGCCGGTTGTATGAATGCGTTGGTGATGACGATGAAAGGTCTGCCTCTTGCCTATTCAAAGGATATGCAAGACGATAAGCCGCCGGTTTTTGAAGCGCATGATTTGCTATCTTTGGCGATTGCAGCGATGACGGGCATGATCGAGACGCTGACCTTTATTCCTGAAAAAATGCGAAAAACAGCCGAAGCCGGTTTCTCAACCGCAACCGATCTGGCTGATTGGTTGGTGCGTCAAGCGGGTATTCCTTTCCGTGAGGCACATCATATTACGGGGTCGGCTGTTCGTCTGGCTGAAACCAAAGGCGTTGCTTTAGATG
>NZ_JAIWON010000054.1 GCF_020216885.1 Zymomonas sp.
CCTTATCTATCGAAGATTTAAAGGCCATTGATCCCCGCATTGATGAATCGGTGAAAGTGGTTCTTTCTGTTGATGCTTCGGTCGCGTCTCGGAATAGCTATGGTGGCACTGCGCCAGATCAAGTCCGCGCCCGCATCCTTGATGCCAAAAAGGCCTTAGGGTTAAATTGATGCATCTTCGCTGGGCTATTATCGCAGGCTTATTGCCCGTAGCGTTTATTTTGGGCGGATGTGGTCAGCGTGGAACGCTTTCCATGCCGCCCGGCCATTCGCCGCAGGTAAAACCCGAAACCTCCCGCGTTATGCCTGATAGGCAGGATTTGATGAATCCTCCCAGTCAGGCGCGTCCTGATCGAACCCAAGATATTCTCTTACATTCGACGGTCAGAACTGAAGATTATTTTGATCTTCCGCCCCGCTAGAAAAGTTATACATATGACTCCTTTTTCGCTGAAAAACGGCACGCTTTGTGTCGAAGATATTCCGCTTCCTGAAATTGCTGCGCAATATGGAACGCCTTGCTATGTCTATGCCCATAGCTATCTGACAGAGCGTGCGCGCCGTTTTACCAAAGCTCTGGATGGGGCAGGAAAAGGAAAAGCCTTGGTGGCTTTTGCGGTGAAAGCCAATCCATCCCAAGCTATATTGGCTAGTTTCGCGAAAGAAGGCTTGGGCGCGGATGTCGTTTCTGCCGGAGAAATCCGTCGTGCTGTAGCTGCCGGTATGCCGCCAGAACGCATTGTTTTTTCCGGTGTCGGGAAAACCGCAGAAGAAATGCGTTATGCCCTCGAAATCGGTATCGGGCAATTTAATATAGAATCTGTTCCCGAAATTGAAATGCTGGCCAAAGTGGCGGCTTCTTTAGGGAAAATAGCCGCTGTTGCTTTGCGGATAAACCCTGATGTCGATCCGCATACCCATGCAAAAATTGCGACCGGAAAAGCGGACACCAAATTCGGCATTGCGGCTGAAGATGCTCTGTCTGCCTATGAAAAAGTAGCCAGCTATCCATCCTTGAAAATACAAGGGATTGCTAGCCATATCGGAAGCCAGATTACAGATCTTGCGCCTTTTGAAGCCGCCGCCGAACGTCTCTATGAAATCATTACGGCTTTAGAAAAAGCCGGTCATGTGATTGAAACAGCCGATCTAGGTGGTGGATTAGGTGTTCGCTATAAAGACGATCAGCCCGAACCACCCAGCATCGAAGCCTATGGTGAGATGATTAAACGCGTTACCAAAGGCTGGAATTGTCGCCTGATCTTTGAACCGGGGCGGTCATTGATTGCGAATGCAGGCATATTGTTATCGAAAGTTATTCGCGTGAAAGAAAGCAAGACGGCACGTTTTGTTATTCTGGACGCAGCTATGAATGATCTGGTTCGTCCTACGCTTTATGATGCCTATCATGAAATCAAAGCCGTTACGCCAAGCGCGCAGGTCTATCAGGCGGATATTGTGGGGCCTGTTTGTGAAACGGGGGATATCTTTGCCCGAAATCGCTCTATCCCCGCTGTGAAACCGGATGATCTGGTCGCTATTATGTCAGCGGGCGCTTATGGTGCAACGATGGCAAGTGCGTATAATTCCCGTCCTCTGGTTGCAGAAGTGATGGTCGCTGGCAATAAATCAGCGCTTATCAGAAAACGGCAATCAGTCGAAGATTTGATGCGTGATGAACAAAAGGTAGAATGGCTATAGGCCATCAGCTTATATTCATTTGCAACTTTTATGCTCAATCTTGCGTTATTCAAAGAGTCCCCTTGAATAACAGGGGATTATCTCCTTTGAATTACCTTTATTCTAACAGCAGAAAAGTTTTTTTATGAAACCTGTCCGTAAAGCAATTTTTCCTGTTGCCGGCCAAGGCACGCGCTTTTTGCCAGCGACCAAGGCCATGCCCAAGGAAATGCTGCCGGTCGTTGACCGCCCCTTGATTCAATATGCTGTCGATGAAGCACGGGCAGCCGGCATTGAAGAACTGATCTTTGTTACTGGACGTGGCAAGCAGGCTATCGAAGATTATTTCGATATCGCCTATGAATTAGAGGCATCCCTTAAAGCCAAAGGCAAAACCGGAATGCTAGATTTGCTGGAAGGCACGCGGGTGGCTCCGGGGCGTGCCTGTTTTATTCGGCAACAGGAACCGTTGGGCTTGGGACATGCTGTCTGGTGCGCCCGTGATTTGATCGGCGATGAGCCTTTTGCTGTTCTTTTGCCCGATGAATTACTTTGGAATCCTGAAAAGCCCAGTCTGGTGCAATTGGTTGAGACCTATAACCAGAAAGGGGGTAACGTCGTCACCGTGATGGAAGTCCCCGAAGAGCATACTCACCGTTATGGTATCGTTGATCCCGGTAAAACTGACGGCGAGGTTACCGAAGTTAAAGGTCTGGTTGAAAAACCAGAAAAAGCCCCTTCGCGGTTAGCCATGACGGGACGTTATATTCTCCAACCGGATATTATGCCTTTACTGGCACAGGATAATCGCGGTGTCGGTGGTGAAATCCAGTTGACGGATTCGATGGCACAGCTGATTGGGAAGCAACCTTTTCACGCTTGTCGCTTTGGCGGTATTCGCCATGACTGCGGTGATAAGGCTGGATTTATTCAGGCAAATGTTGCGTTAGCCTTGGAAAGACCTGATATAGGCCCTGCGGTTAGAGACTATCTACATCGCCAAAATTTTTAATCTAATGGATTAAGCCTTCTTTTCCTGACAGTAAGATGGCCTCACAGAGGTTGGCGAAGAAGGCTGATCTTTGTCAGGGGCTTGTTGTGGAAATTAAGGCTTATCTCATTCGGAAAGATGGAAGCGTCGACGACATCAATGTCGAAAAACTTTCATCTCTTCTCCCTTATGACAGCACTGACAGTTTTATCTGGATACGCCTTCAGGACAAACCGGCGGCGGTTGCCGAATGGTTGAGGCACCATACCCAGATTATAGAACCAACAATTTCCGCTCTAAGTGCCGTCGAGACGCGTCCCCGTTTCCAGATTATCGATTCTGGCGCCCTTATTAACCTTCGTGGCCTTGGTATTACGCCAAAAGATGACCCTGACGGGCTGATATCCATCCGTCTTTGGGTCGAACATTCTGTGGTTATTTCAGTCTGTTTTGATGTCTTGGCGGCTAATAATTCCATTATTGATGCCATGAATAAAGGCGCGATCCATGATCCGGGTGATTTAATTGCTCTGATTGCTGAAAAAGTATCAGATACGCTTGATCCCGTTGTCGCTGCTTTGGGTGATCGGGTTGATAATTGTGAAGCCCGTCTTAGTTCGGATGATGCTTGGGAAATGCGCCGGATCATTGCCTCGGTTCGTTCGCAGGCTATCAGCTATCGCCGTTTTGCAACCCCGCAGCGTCAAGCCCTTGAAACAATGGCCAATTCTCATCTCCCTTGGTTAGCGGATGATGACCGTATTCATTTGCATGGGGCTGCCGATTGTTTTGCTCGTATGGCCGAAGAATTGGAAGCTATTCGGGAGCGCGCTGCTTTATTGCATGAACAATTAACCGATCTTCGGTCAGAACAAATAGATACACGTGGTTTACTACTCTCTATTGTTGCCCTTATCTTCTTACCTTTGACGTTTCTAACCGGATTATTGGGTATGAATGTGGCTGGTATCCCTTATGCCAATGCGCCTTGGGCATTTAATGGGGTTATTGCAATTTGTGTCTTAATCGCGGTGGCTATCACGCTTTATTTTGTCCAGAAACAGTGGTTTCGTCGTTAAAGCCACAGAATGGCATTATAAATGTGCCGATTTTTTCTTTCTATTGGCTATTTTCTCGACAGGTGATTATTGCATTCATAAAGGAAAATCGAAGAGTCTTGGATGTAAATCCGATGAATAAGACGTTGATTTTTCGTTTTTTTTAAATGCTATATCTTGGTAATATTGGAAGCATTGTGCTGACATCAAATAGAGGGGGCTTTCACAGGTGAAGCACAAGTATTTATATCGATCTTTTCTGTTTCAAGCCTGTTTTTTGTCAGCCATGCCTTTGTTCGCCCAAAATGTGATGACGAATGAAGCCGTTTCCGCACCGCAAGCTAATGTCACCGGTAATGGGCAGACAGCTAATGCTCCTCGTCCGCAATCGCGCCGTGAAAATCTTAATTTAACGGAAAAACAGACCGCCTTTCTCAATCATTTGCTTGATAAGGCTGGGGATGATGGCCTGATCGGTGAGAAAAAAGAGGCCACTGCCCATCATTTGACAGGTGAAAGCCTGATTTCAGCCAGTCTTGATTATGCGCGTGCTATTCATAGCGGTCGGCTTTCTGCCGGTGATTTCGACAAAAATTGGGGTATGAAACCGGATCCCTACGATCCGTGGCCTGATTTTAAAAATGCAGTTAATAACAATACATTAGGCGACTGGGCTGCTAATTTACCGCCGCCTTACTCCGGTTATGCTGGTTTAAAAAATGGTCTGATCTATTATCGTGCCATCGCAGAAAAAGGCGGCTGGCCGGTCGTCCCGACTGGCGCTGATCTTACCGTTGGTAGCGATAATCCACGGGTAAAAACTTTGCGTCGGCGGCTCGCTATCGAAGACAAAGAATTACCGGATAATGGTTCTTCCCATTTTGATACAGCTTTGAGATCCGCTGTTAAACGAGCGCAGCAGCGTTATGGTCTCAATCCGACAGGAATTGTCTCTGGCCAAACATTGCAGGCTTTGAACCAGCCGGTGAAATCGCGAATCCATCAGATTATGGCGAATATGGAACGCTGGCGTTGGCTGCCTCGCAATTTGCCGGAAAATCGTATTCAGGTGAATGTTGCGGCCGCAGTGTTGACCCTGTTTGAAAAAAATCAGCCTGTGATGTCGATGAAAAGTGTAACGGGTCGTCCGGGGAATGAAACGCCTATGCTGCGTTCGACCATTTACAGCTTGGTCATCAATCCGCCTTGGAATGTGCCGGATTCTATCGCCAAGAAAGAATTATGGCCAAAAGAGAAAGCGCATCCCGGATATTTACAGGCCGCCGGTTTTAAAATTATCGGTGAAAGCGGTCAGGGGCAGCGTTTGCAGCAAAAGCCGGGTCCCAGAAATTCCTTGGGTCAGTTGAAGTTTGACTTCCCGAATAACTATTCCGTTTATCTGCATGATACACCGGGGCGGGGGGCTTTTAGTCGTTATGGCCGTTTAGAAAGTCATGGCTGTATCCGGCTTGAACATCCGGTCGCTTTAGGTGAACGCTTGCTGGCCGCCGATCCAGCATGGACAGGTGACCGCCTTCGGAGTGAAATTGATAAAAACGAAACCGAACGTGTCCGTCTGAAACAACCTGTTGCGGTTTTCCTATTTTATTGGACAGCTTTTGGTAATGGTGAAAATGCCCTTAGCTTCAGAAGCGATCCTTATAAATGGGATGAACTATTGGCACAAAAAATCGAAGCTATTGGGCAATCTGTTCAGGGACAATCCAACAATAATTGATTATGGCAGAGCCAAATTCTTATTCTTTTTTATATAGGGGCATTCTCCAGCTATGAATATGCACAGGTTAATAGCGATGGCCTTAGCCGCAGGGGTCGTTGTTACCGGTTGTTCTGATCATCATAAAAAAGCTGATCAAAATCAGGCTGATCATCACACCCCGTTAACTCCAACAGAGATGGAGCAGACGGAACCGCTTAGCAATACTGTGCCAGCAGGGCCGGATATTGGTCCTTTAAGTAGTGCGCCTGCGCCTGAAAAGCCTGTCAGTATGCCCGATGATGGCACCAAGGCGATGACCAAGAAATTGCCGAAAGATAAGGTTATTGATCGGGAAAGCGTTGATCTGCCGAAGCAAGGCTACGGGAAAACCTCTAAAGACAGCCAGATCATGTCTGATGCGATGGCAACCGGCATGACCACGCCCATGACAGCTCATATCAAAGATGGCGATCGTCCCGGCGAACCTTCGGTCAATGCTCAATATGACAATCAATATCACAAGAGCGTAAAAGAGCTCTCTCCCAGCAATGTGCTGGAGCCAGAAAATAAAGAGAAAAAAGAGGTCGAAGAAAAAGAGCAAGAAAAGAAACAGCTTGAAACACAGGCGGCTGAATCGAAAAAAAGCGCCGCGATTGCAGAATCTATTGCACGGGGTGCCCGCGGAAAATAACGTGATCCCGTTGATTTAGCCTGACGTTTTGGCGTCAGGCTTATTTTTAATAAAAAGCCTTTTCATGCCAGACATTATGAAGATGTTTTGGCCAATGCCATGGTCGCCATAAGATGACATCTATCGTTATTTCGTCATCGGGGCGCATCAATCTGGGGGCAAGGAAACGGGCGGCGGCCGCTACCCGTTTCAAACGGTGATAATCAATCGCTTGATCCAAATCCTCTTTTGACCGTCTGGTTTTTACCTCGATAAAATTCAAACATCGGCCGCGTCTGGCGATAATATCAATTTCGCCTGCTGGCGTTCTGACGCGGCGACCATGCTTGATGATATGCCAGCCGTGGAAGCGTAACCACCAGAGGCTTATGAATTCACCTAAACGCCCCAGTTTTTCAGCCTTTTTTCTGTTTATCCTTCTGTCCTTAGGCATCAGAAGAAGATTGTTGCCGTAGCTGCATGGCCTGATCATAGAGATCTTGGCGCGATAAACCCGTTTGTTTAGCAACCAAAGCTGCGGATTTTCCAACCGAATGATCTTTCAGAGCCGCTTCAAGCAAGGCTTTGATTTCATCCTCGCCGATTTCTGTTTTCTTATTCGCAGGGGAAACCAGAATAACCAATTCGCCTTTAGGCGGCTTTTCTTGATAATGGGTTATCAATTCGGAAAGGGGCGCTGTCTGACATTCTTCAAATTTTTTGGTAATTTCACGTGTAACGGCAGCTTCGCGATCGCCTAAAATTTGATGCAAGCTCGTCAGAACAGAGATCAAGCGCGCGCTTGTTTCGTAAAAAATAAGGGTTGCAGCAATGCCGGCAACCTCTTCCAAAGCTTTTTTTCTGGCATTTTCCTTAGGCGGTAAAAAACCGATAAAAAGGAAACGATCGGAAGGAAGGCCAGATAAGGTCAGCGCTGCAATCGCCGCACAAGGCCCCGGAATGGTGGTGACATAAGCCCCCATTTTTCGGGCATCCCGCACCAATTTAAAGCCGGGATCAGAAATTAAAGGTGTGCCTGCATCCGAGACCAAGGCAATCGCTTCATGGTTCAGGCGGGGTAAAAGTTGTGGCCTTAAATAATCGGCGTTATGATCGTGATAAGCGATCATCGGTCGTTTAATACCAATATGATGCAATAATTTGGCCGTTACCCGGCTATCTTCTACCGCAATAAGATCTGCTCTTTTCAAAATATCGGCAGCTCTTAAGGATAAATCTGAAAGATTGCCGATAGGGGTCGCAACAATATACAAGCCGGGTTGTAATTTGTCCGATTGCACATCTTGGGTGTTATCTTGAACAGGTAAAGTCATAGTCTCTTGTCATGGCAGAGGAGAGGCACCTACCGCAATGTATAAAAGAATGAGGTCAATATGAATGTTATTCGCTACCGGTTGAAAAAAAATATCCTTTTTTTATCCGGTTTGTTGTTAACCACCACGTTAGCAGCCTGCGGAGGTTCTTCCGTCTCTCATCCTAAAACTGCCTCCTCCAATAATCCCAATGCCTCTTCAATAAACAATCCGGCTAATCAAAACCAAAATGCCGATAATGCCTTCTCTGATAATGGAGGTAACGCTTCTGATATCGGGCAGATGCAAGCCGTCCATTCGGTAGCGGTTATTGTGCCGTTATCAGGAACTTTTGCAAATATCGGCCAATCCATTGCCAATACAGCCCAAATGGCGGTGTCTGATCTGGCCGACCGCCATACGGGGATAAAAATCACCTGCTATGACAGTGCAAAAGGCGCGGCTGAGGCTGTTAACAAAGCCGTTTCTGATGGTAACAAGTTAATCCTTGGCGGGGTTTTCCCCAGCGAAGCCCGAATGATGGCTTCGGCTGCCCGTAGTGCTCATATCCCGATGATTACCTTTTCTAATGACAATAGTGTGGCTGGAAATGGCGTTTATGTGATGGGTTTTTCGGTGGGTGCTGGTATTCAGCGGGTTGTCAAATATGCTTTGGATCACAGATTATCCCGCTTTGCAGCTCTTCTTCCCAATGGGGTTTATGGCCGGAAAGCCTCGGCTTCATTGCTGCGCACGGTTTCCAATAATGGGGGCAGCGTTGCGACCCTTTCCAATTATAACCGCACGCCACAGGAGATCAGTGACGCGGTAACCAAATTGGGACAGGATTATGATGCCGTTTTGATTGCGGATTCGCCCCGAATTGCCCGTGTCGCTGCGCCTTTACTCGTGAAGCAAGATGGCACGAAACCCCAGATATTGGGAAGCGAGCTTTGGTCTATTGATAATAATCTTAAAAATGTTCCTGCCCTTTATGGGGCATGGTTTGCCTCTGTGCCAGATGGGATGTTCCACCAATTATCTGGTAAATATAAAGCCCGCTATGGTGTTACTCCGCCGCGTTTAGCCAGCCTTGGCTATGATGCCATTTTGCTGGCGGCACGTATCTCTCCAAATTGGCCTTCTAATGGCGATTTTCCAGAAAAGAAGCTGTTGTCACCCAATGGTTTTATGGGCATTGATGGTGCTTTCCGCTTTAATAACCAAGCGATTGCCGAGCGGGCGTTAGCTGTCGAAAAAATATCGGCTAATGGTATTGTTGTTATTGACCCTGCACCGACCAGCTTTAGCAAATAATCAAAAGATATTGATTGTTTTTTAGAAAAAGACGTCTTCTATTATAATAGAAGACGTCTTTTTTATATCAATTTTAAAGGCAAAAGAGATGGCGTATTGGTGGGTTAATCATAGAAAAACCTATAAACAAGAAAAAGAGGGCGGCTATCTTTGGTCACCCAAAAAAAATACCAATGGCTATCGGAACCAATTCTATGAAAATATGAAATTCGCTTTAGTCGGCGATATTGTTTTTTCCTATGCCAATGGAAAAATAAACGATGTTGGTATTGTCAAAGAGAACGCCATCTCTTGCTCAAAGCCAAAAGAATTACAAGATTTTGATAAAGAACAATGGAGCGATGATGGTTGGGGAATTGCCATCACATGGCGATCTTTTCCTAAATCTTTTTTGCCCTCCGAACATTGTGATATGCTGACTTCTCTTTTACCTCAAAAATATTCGCCTTGGTCAGTTAAAAACAAAGGCGGCAATCAAGGCGCTTATTTAGCAAAGATTTCTCCCGATTTAGGGCATTTTATCCTTAATACCCAGCCCAAGACTTGGCTTGACGATCTTCAAAGCTGGATCTCTGATAGTCAGCTTAATGCCGAAGAGGCGCAAATCGAGGCGATTAAACAAGATACGTCACTGAATGAGACTGAACGTGAAGCCCTCATATTGGCAAGGCGGGGGCAGGGGCGCTTCCGTAGAAATTTGCAAGAGATAGAAGAGGGATGTCGTCTCACAGGGATAAAGGATAGCCTCCATCTGATCGCCAGTCATATTAAACCATGGCGAGACTGCTCATCTTCTGATGAGCGGGTTGATGGTCATAATGGCTTTTTATTGTCACCAAATGCCGACCATCTTTTCGATAAGGGGTATATTTCTTTCAGCAATGATGGTGATATTTTGATTTCCTCCCAGATGGATAGGAGAAATCTGGCTTTTTTGGGATGCACGAGTAATCAAAAAGTCTTGGGGAAAGCTTTTACGTCTAAGCAAAAAGAATATTTAGCCTATCATCGCGAAAATATTTTTCGATCTGAATAAAAAATTTAGCTTTATTGCGTCCTTTCATTGGCTTCGTTTGGGAGAATAAAATTTTAAGGTTGTTTCCTTGAAAGCTCAAAAGCGCTGTTTTTCTGTTAAAAGGAGGCTTGTGACTGAAAGAGTCCCGTTTCCTTGAGTGAAAAAATATTATAGAGGCAGAATATGGCCTCAAAATTTTCTCGTTCCTTGGTAATAGCCCTGACCGCTATTGCGATTTTACCCATGGCTGGTTGTGCCGGTCGGGGTAAAAAGAAGACTGATACCCGTTATGTCGCGCGGGATGTGGATACGCTTTATAATGCCGGTAAGCAAAGTCTGGACAGTGGCCAATATAAGGCTGCTGCGGCTTTCTTTGACGAAGTAGAGCGACAGCATCCTTATTCCATCTGGGCGCGCCGCGCCCAGTTGATGAGCGCTTTTTGTAATTATCGCGCCCGCAATTATTCAGCTTCTATCGCTTCGGCACAGCGCTTTTTATCCATTCATACGGGCAATAAAGACGCGCCTTACGCGATGTATCTGATCATGATGGATTATTATGAGCAGATTCAGGATGTGAATCACGATCAGCATACCACCCAGCTTGCTCTTGATTCTATGAATGACATTATCCGGCGGTATCCAGATACACCTTATGCCGCAGATGCCCGATTAAAGATGGATTTGGTTCATGACCATCTGGGCGGGAAAGAAATGGCCATTGGCCGTTTTTATGAGCAAAGTCGCCTGTGGCTTGCTGCAACGTTACGATTCCGGCGTGTTATTGATGAATATCAGACCACCACTTACGTGCCAGAGGCCTTGGAACGTTTAACGGAAAGCTATCTTGCTATGGGGCTTCGTGTGGAAGCTCGGAATGCGGCGGCAGTTTTAGGTGCCAACTTCCCCGGCTCGAAATGGTATAGTCGCGCTTATCGCCTTATCAAAGAGCATTACCCGCAGGCCTTTACGCAGGTGCATTTAGAAGCGCCTCAAAATGATACGCCGGATACAGCTAATAATATGGAGGATGACGATCATCCCAAGACGCCCTCTGCTGCGCCTTCACAGGATGATAAACTAACCGTGCCTTCGGATGATGTCGGCAGCCATGATGATCCAGCGGGACAAAGTCCGAGTAATGCGGCTTTGCCACCTATGCCTCCGATATCGGCACCTTCGGAAAATCTGACAGGGAATGAAGCGGTTTCTAATAACCCATAAAGGATAGAATCCTTTGCTCATAAAAAAAGCCGCCTTTGAGGCGGCTTTTTTTTAAAGGTAAAGCTAAAAGGATTACTTCCAGCTGGTCATTTCTTTTTTGACGATATCGACAATCGTATCGGGATCGTTGCGAATATCGACAACAAAAACACCTTCGTCAGCCGTCGGTTCTTCAAGCGTTTCAAACTGGCTATGCAGTAATTTCGGATTGAAGAAATGGCTGGAACGATGTGCTAAACGATCGGAAATCAGTTCTTCGCTACCTTTCAGATAGACGAAATGAACATCATGTTTATCATTTAACAGATCACGATAGACTTTTTTCAAAGCAGAGCAGGCAAAAACAACGTCATGTCCGGCTGCTTTTTCTTTGTCCATATAGTCGCGGATAGCGTGGAGCCACGGCCAACGATCTTCATCCGTCAGGGGAATGCCGTTAGACATTTTGTCTTTGTTCGCTTGCGGATGGAAATCGTCAGCATCCTGGAAATCGCAATGAAGATGCTTGGCAAGATCGGCACCGACCGTGCTTTTACCACAACCTGAAACGCCCATAACAACGATAATCATGACGCTTTCCTTTTTACTAATCTAACAGAAATCTGTTTCTTTACTTGATTGTAAAAGGTCTTTTTGAAGGAAGAAAGGCTTTGGTTAAAAAAGCCCTTCTTCCTTTAAAATATTAAAGACCCAATGCCTGAAGACCAAAGGTGAGGATCAGGGCTGCAATCGAAGCGATGGTGACAGAAACCGTCCATGTCTTAAAGGTCTGGCTGACTGTCATATTCAGATATTCTTTTAACAGCCAGAAAGCACCATCATTGACGTGAGACAAAATGGACGAACCAGCACCGATCGAAAGAACCAGCAATTCAGGGCTGTGGAAGCCCGGGGTGCTGAAGATAATCGGGGCTAACATACCGCCGGACATCGACATTGCCACCGTCTGTGAACCGGTTGCAACGCGGATAACCGCCGCAATGATAAAGCCGAGCATAATCGGAGACAGATGCATGACGTGAGACAGATCAGCCATGGCGGTACTGACACCGGCGCGATACAGAATTTCACTAAATCCGCCACCAGCACCGATCAGCAACAGAATGCCAGCCGTCGGGCCCAAGCAGTCATTGGTGAATTTCAGAAGGTCAGCACTGCTGAAACCACGCCAGAAACCCAAGGTGACCATGCTAACCAGCAAAGCGATAAGCAAGGAAACGACTGGATCACCCATGAAGTTCATGAAAGCACGAATATCATTGCCTTTAGGAAGGAAGATATTGGCGCCACTGGAAAAAACCATCAGCAAAACAGGAAGCAAAATCGAGAAAATGGTTAGCCAAAAACTTGGCAAATTTTTATCCTGATCGCTGCTACCTTCAAGACTTTCTGCAAAAGGGTTGTGGGCAGGCAGCTGAATGCGAGGCGTAATCCAGTTACCATAAAGAGGACCTGCAAGGATAGCAGCAGGGAAACCGACGATGAAACCGTAAAGAATGGTTTTACCCACATCAGCATGGAGCATTTCAACGCATTGCATTGAACCCGGATGCGGAGGCAGCAAACCGTGAACGGTAGCCAAACCGGCACAAAGCGGAATGGTTAATTTGACAAGAGAAATCCCGCTGGCACGTCCCAAGGTAAAGACGAGCGGAATCAACAGGATAAAGCCGACCTGATAGAAGATCGGAATACCCACGATAAAGGCAATGACCAACATCGCCCAATGGATAAGTTTAGGGCCGAAAATCTTGATCGTCGTTGTAGCGATACGTTCTGCACCACCAGACTCAGCCAAGATCTTACCAAGCATGGTGCCGAGTGCGATAACACTCGCCGTTGATCCGATACCGGAACCAAGACCATCTTGAAAGGCCGACAAAACTTTGGTTAAGGGCATGCCCGTTACGGCACCCATACCGATTGAAACTAAAATAAGGGAAACAAAAGGGTTTAGACGCCACTTTGCAATCATCAAAATAAGAATGATGATGGACGCCAATGCATATAAAAGGAGCATTGTTCCATTAGAGTGCATGGTTACTCATCCGTTCTTTTTTTGGTCAGGCCTTATGAAGACCTGACGCAAGATGCAGAAATTCCATCTATGGGAAAGCCAGCATTCAGTCTATTTTGCAAGAAAATAATGAAATTTTTTAAAATTAATAATAATTTTTAACTGTCTCTTAAGTATCAATTCTCAATACTCTGTATTTAAAATTAAATTTATTTACTTCTTATGTAAAAATTTTTACATTAAAATAATTTTTAATAAAAAAACATGTGACGGTTTAATTTAATTTAACAATATATTTAAAA
>NZ_JAIWON010000055.1 GCF_020216885.1 Zymomonas sp.
GGGCGGATTGCAATTTGTTCATGAAAATTGTGTCTTCGAAGCCCAAGGTCCCAGCGATGTGCCGATCTATGGCCAATATAACGGCCATGAAGGTGTTATAAAATTTTTATCTATTCTATCAGAATTATTCGATACCGAAGATTTCAAATGCTTAGAATGGTTAGATTCCAAAAATTATGTTTTTGGCTATGGCTACATGCAGCATAGAGTCAAAAAGACAGGTAAATTATTCAAATCTGAATGGGCGCTTGTATGCAAAATAGAAAATAATCTTATTATCTCCTATAAAATCTTCGAAGATACTGCGGCTTTGCAATCGGCTTATAAAGACTAGGCTAACTTCGATTTAAAGCCCGACATAACTTTGAAAAGATATCTAAAGCCTAACAATTTAAGAATATTCTTATTCTCTAGGCGGATAAGTAAATAAAAACATCCAGCAAACAGACTCAGGAAAGCGGCTCGGTGAAGCTGGCAATCTCGACCATTTAGGCAGGCGTTTATTAGATATTTTAAGGATTAGAATAAGAAAAAATTGGCCTAATTATTTACCAAAGAAAGGGTAAATAATGGTGGACAGGAATGGATTCGAACCATTGTAGGGCGAAGCCCGGCAGATTTACAGTCTGCTGCCTTTAACCACTCGGCCACCTGTCCACAAGGAGGCGATTTATTTGAGGGGGTTGAATGGCGAAAATATCACCATCTGTCAAGCCGATATTTGAAAAATAATTATTTTTTATTCATTTATCTGAAAAAAAGCGCCCCAAATGACGATTGTCTATTTTACATCCTGTAAGCTGAAACGATATGACAGCTTTCAAATAGGCATTATCCCGAAAGCGATAATATCGCCTAAGATAACCCAAGACTTGTATTAAGGAATAAATTTATGGCTCGAAGCCGGAATAAGGCCTCCCCCTCTCATCCTCGTTTTTGGGGACGCCATGCGGTTGAAGCGGCTCTCAATAACCCAGAACGCCATATCCGGCGGATATGGGCTACAAGGGAAGCCTTGGCACCCTATGATATTGATAAATCTATTCCGGTTACCTTTTCTGATGTTACCGATCTCGGGCGCTTCGTACCGAATGATGCCCCGCATCAAGGTATTGTTATCGAGGTTGACCCTCTTCCTGATATCTGGCTGGCCGATCTTCTGGATGTGCCGGAAACCGATAAACGCCCACTTCTAGTTCTCGATCAAGTCACAGATCCCCATAATGTCGGGGCTATTCTACGCTCGGCAGCGGCCTTTGATGCCCTCGGCATCATTACACAAGATCGCCATGCACCTCCGGAATCCGGCGCTTTAGCACGAGCAGCCAGCGGCGCTTTGGAAGTCGTTCCTTGGGTCAGAGTGACCAATCTAGCGCGGGCTTTGGATGAAATTGCTGAAGCCGGTTATTGGCGTATTGGTTTGACGGGTCATTCAGAGGCCACATTATCTCAAACCCTAGGCAGTGGAAAAACCGCTTTGGTCTTAGGGGCAGAAGGCGAAGGCTTGCGGCAGAATACCGAAGCCCATTGCGATGAATTAGCGAAATTGCCGATCAGCTCTAAAATCGAAAGCCTGAATGTTTCAAATGCGGCAGCTGTCGCCCTTTATGCGGCAGCAGAAAAGCTCAATAGCCAAGACTAATCACAAGGGTAGTTTCCTTCAAAGAAGGAGACTGCCTTTAAAATTCTTATCAAAAACAAAAAAGCCGCCGAATGACGCGGCGGCTTTCATCAAAATATCAAAAACACTAATTCGGCAGATGCTGCTGCACCTTTTCAACCCATTCAGGAATAAAACAAGGTGGCCGGTTCGACCATCCGGGTGCCGTCACAGCCGCTTCACTAATCGATTGCAAAAGCGCACGACGTTTTTCAGGATGAAGATGCGGCAAAGCAGCCGATGCACAAAATGCTGATGGTAACCAAGGACGCACAGCCGCCCCAATCAGCCTTTCGTAAAGAAAACGATAGGCTGAAAAACTGTTCAGACGATCCTGCCCCAAATCAAAAGCCGACATAATAATCAGCGGCGTCATGAAATGCTGCAAAGATTCCAAACCATTGTCATCCGGTAAGTGATGACGAACCGTATCTAAATGATGATACACTTGAGTCTGCGCCCGAATACTGGCCGCTTCGATAACATCCCGCGACCACCGTTCTACAACATCATGGCGTTTCAGACCAATATCCAATGAACGACGAATATAGCGTTGAGTTGCAGCCGGAAAGGTCGCAAACTCTTTCATTTCCACCAGAGCCATGGCACCATTCGCTGGTTTCTTCGGGGAATTCATGATACGTCCTCCCTCCCGTTGGTGCTGAAGCGTTTTTCTCTCCGAAACAAATCGGCAAGAATGTAACGGCAATCTTTTGCTATCTTCACCCCAATTAAGATAATCAAAGGCCGATAACTGACTTAACTGTCCTGTTACCTTGTATAAGAGTGGACATTTTTTCGGCATTAAACAAGCTGTGATTAAAGATAATTTATATAATTAAGGTAAACTCCAAAATTATTTTCAAGAATTCACCCGATCATAAGGGGTGACTAAAAAATGCCCTCTATAATTCTGGCTGATTGCTTTTATGTGATAACAGTGCGCTAGCCGATCTTGGGTCAAAACCGTTTCAGGTGTAGCATCAGCAACAATTTCACCCCGATGCCATAAAAGAAGCCGATCACAATAACGCGCAGCCAAGGTTAAATCATGAAGGGCAACAATAACAATCCGTCCCTTTTGGGCTTCTTGTGATAACACTTCCATAATCTGCATGGCATAACCAGGATCAAGGGCAGCCAAAGGCTCATCCGCTAATAAAATAGGCGCATCAACCGCCAAGGCTCGCGCTAACAAGATACGTGCCTGCTCACCACCAGAAAGAGAATCCATAGAACGATCAAGCAAATCACCGGTTTTTGTTGTTTCAACAGCATAGGCGATAGCATGGCTATCCTGCTGATTTAATCGGTTTAACGACCGTCCATAGCGTAAACGACCAAGAGCAATCAGATCGCGTGCTTTCACAGGCCATTGAATCCGGCGATCTTGGGGCAAATAGGCAATCGCCTCTGCTTTTTGCTGCGGTGACAAATCAGCAAGGCAGCGGTCATTTAAAATGACCTGCCCTCTTTCTGGAGATTGCAATCCAGCCAATATCTTTAAAAAAGTGGTTTTACCTGCGCCATTGGCACCAATCATCCCTGTCAGAATACCCCCGCCAAAGGAACAGCTGCCACAGAGGGTAATAGCCGCCTGATGGCTACCTGTTTTAAACAGAATATCTTCGGCAGCGAGATGTATCATAGGCTTTTCATCGCCCCCACGCCCTTTATGGCCTGTCGGAAAAAAATAGGCACTCCGATAAAAGCGGTCACGACCCCCAATTGCAATTCATTCTGCGTTGGTAACAGACGAACAAGGATATCGGCCAAGGTCACTAATAAAGCGCCCCCCATAGCAGAAGGCCATAACAATTCAGAAGGCAACTGGCGAGTAAAGGGGCGGAGAATATGCGGCACAATCAAGCCGACAAAACCGATTGCGCCACTAACCGCAACAGCGCCCCCAACCCCTATCGCCAAAGCAGCCATAATCAACCAACGCAAGCGAACAAGATCAAATCCCAAACTGGCAGCAACGTCATCCCCTAAGATCAACGCATCAAGGGCGGGTGCCGTGCGCCTAAACAAAAATAGAGACAGAAAAAACGGCGCAATAAGAAGCAACACATGATTCCAGCTTCGATCTGTAATAGCCCCCATCAACCATGTCATAATTTCCATAGCGGCAAAGGGATTGGGGGATAAATTCAAAGCAAGACTAATGCAGGCACCCGAAAAGGCAGCGATAGCCACGCCGCCTAGAATAAGACTTTGGGGATCATTATGGCGACGGACAAACCATAATAAAGGCAATAACCCAGCCAAAGCACCGACAAAGGCAAAAAGAGGCAAACAAATGGGAAAGCGTGCAGAAAACCCAAAATAAAAAGCTAAAACAGCCCCCAAAGCTGCGGCATTAGAAGTGCCTAACAAAGAGGGATCAGCCAAGGGATTTCGCAAATATCCCTGATTAACCGCTCCCGCCATCCCCAAAATAGCACCGACAGCTAAACCAACACAAAGGCGGGGGAAACGTAACAATCCCAAAATCAATCCTGCTGTCGGATCACCGACTCCCGTGACCGCCTGCCACAAAGCCATAACACCGATATGGGTTGACCCGATGGATAAAGACAAAAGAGCCAGCGGCGGCAAACAAATCGACAAATTTATCAGCAGCCGATGCGCTTTATAAAAAGAAGATAGACCAGAAAAAAAACGCATCCGGTCAAGCCTCTTCCTCATCCGCTTCCATCACGGGTTCAGCTAAATCGGGCATTTTCTGGCGTTTAAACAGCATCCGGTCTTCAGCCGAAAAGCCTAGATACCAGATAATAGAAGAATAGCTGACCAAGATCATGATAACGCCCAAAGACAGTTCCAGCCATTCAGGGAAGTGCCGCGCTACCATTCCCACAGCCCCTGCCCCAATCACCGCCGGAAGCAAAGCCCATTTCCAAGGAGAAACGGGCGCTTTCAAAAGGCGACGTAACAAGCATGATTTCAAAATGGAGCCAGTGCCAAGCGATATCGCCAAAGCAAGTGCTGGGCCCGCGGCGGCCGCCAAATCTGATGGCAAAGGATTATGTCCTAGATGCTTATGCAAAACAGAGATCAATGGAATTGAAAGAGCAGCCTGCAAAGACAGCATTGCAATCGAAATAGCCATATTGGTTTTGGGGGCAATATAAATTAGGGCAGCCTCCGAAATGACTGCCGTTGCCGCTACCACTTCGGCGACCAATAGAAAACATAACGCCCCGTCCCCGCCAGCAAAACGAGGGCCCACCAGCCCCATAACACCATGACTAGTCAAACCCAAAGCAAGGGTGACACCGGTCTGCGCTGCAATAATCCAAAATCCAACCTGACGCACCTGATTGGCAACCGCCGCTTTATCACCTGCCTCCAGACTACGGGTAATCACAGGGCCCAAAATCGGATCGAAACTGGTTTTCAGCTTTTGCACCAAAGAGGCAACCTGTTGGGCTACATAGTAGATTCCGACGACCGAAGAAGAAAAGAACAACCCCAACAAAACGATATCAAGCCGCCGTGAACTCCATTCGATTGCATCGGCCGCAGCCAAGGGGATATTACGTCTTGCCAAAGAAAATAAGGTCGGAATATGGGGACGCCAGCCATGTGGCCAACCGAAACGCTTTAACAGAGGATAAAGCGATGCCGCCAAAGCCGCGACTGCCGAGGCGACATAGGATAATAACAAACCTTCATGCGGTGCTATCCAAATAAAAATCACCGATGAAATGGACAACACCCAAGGCTCGATAATCGCCTGCGCTTTCACGCTGGCCGCAATATCGCCATAGAAAGCCAAAGCTGCCAAGGCGATATCAGCCCAGACCAAAGGCACCACGACCCAAGGGAATAACCAATGGTCAGCAAAGCTGACAGGCGCGCCCCGAAACATCAGAATAGGCAGGAAAGACAAAATCACCGCCCCGATTGAAGCAGTTATCAAGGATAGCAATAATGCATCCCCGACAACGTGATTTTCGTCTTTTTTCGTGCGCGCCAATTTCTCGGCCAGCCCTCGGGTCAATCCCAATGTGGCAAGCTGGGCGGTAAATTCTGTTACCAAAATCGCATAGGCAAAACGGCCAAGCGCATCGGCACCATAGATACGCCCTGCAATAAAAAGGAAAGGAATACGGGCTGCCAAACGTAACAAAAAGCCAAAAACATTGGTGCGCCCACCCTTTGCCAAAATTGCAATGTCTTTCGCTTCGGCGTCTTCTTTATTCAGGGTTGTCAATGTGCGGCACCCCAACTTGTCCCTGTGCCGATCTCGACTTCCAGATCAACCGACAACTGAACAATCGGTAAAGCCGCCTCCATCATCACTTGACGAATAATAGGTTTCGCTTTTTCAATATCTTCTTCAGGGATTTCAAAAATCAGTTCATCATGAACCTGCAAAAGCATCTTCACCGAAGAAAGTCCGGCCTCTGCCAAGGCCGGCTCCATTCTCACCATGGCTCGCTTAATAATATCAGCAGACATACCTTGAATAGGCGCATTGATCGCCTGTCTTTCGGCGGCCTGTCTTTCTGTCACTTTACGGCTTTTTATCGCGGGCAAATGGGTCTTGCGACCAAAAGGCGTTTCGACATAGCCATGCAAACGGACAAAATCCAATGTCCGATCAATATAGTGACGGATAGCAGGAAAGCGCTCAAAATATCGGTCTATGATTTCCTGCGCTGAAAAACGGTCTATTTCCAGTCGCGCGGCCAAGCCCCAAGCCGAAATACCATAAAGAATAGCAAAATTGATGGTCTTGGCACGCGCCCGACTTTCACGATCAACATGACCAAATAACTGTTTGGCCGTCAAAGCGTGAATATCTTCTTTCTCCCGAAAAGCCTGTAACAAGGCTTTTTCGTCGGCTACATGCGCCGCCAATCTCAACTCTATCTGCGAATAGTCAGCCGACAATAACAAATGCCCTTCCTTTGCGATAAAGGCATTTCTGATTTCCCGACCAATTTCGGTGCGGATAGGAATATTCTGTAAATTCGGATCAGTAGAAGATAATCGGCCAGTCTGTGCCCCAACCAGACTAAAGCTGGTATGGACACGGTCTGTTTCAGGATTGATCTTGCCAATCAAAGCATCACTATAGGTGCTTTTCAGTTTTGAAAGCTGCCGCCATTCCAAAATCTTAACGGCAATTTCCGCGCCCTCTTCTGCCAGACGTTCCAGTTCGATCACATTAGTCGAATATTGTCCACTTTTGCTTTTTTTCCCGCCAGAGAGCCCCATAGTCCCGAATAAAACTTCACCCAATTGCTTAGGGCTAGAAATCAAGAAATGGCAGCCAGCCAGTGCATAGATTTCTTCTTCGAGGATGCTGATATCATGAGCAAAACGGGCAGAAAGCTTACATAGAGTCGCTTTATCAACCGAAATCCCCTTCTCTTCCATTCGGGCGATCACTGGCGGTAAGGGACGGTCAACTTCTTCATAAATTCGGGTGGCACCATCGGATGATAAGCGCGGCTTTAATACTTCCCATAACCGGAAAGTGATATCCGCATCTTCGGCAGCATAGCGCGTTGCCGCCGGAATAGGGACATGATTAAAGGTAATGGCCGATTTTCCCGTGCCACATACCGATTTAAAACTGATGGGCTGATGGTCAAAATACAGAAGGCTTAATTCATCCATACCATGACCATGCTGACCAGCATCAAGATCATAACTCAAAAGCATGGTATCATCGAAAGGCTGAACTGAAATCCCGTATCGGGACAGAACAATCATATCATATTTGATATTCTGGCCTATTTTCAGAATAGACGGATCTTCTAAAACCGGTTTTAACTTTTTGACAAGAAGCGATAAATCCATTTGATCAGGCTTCTGGTCAAGAAGATCATGGCCACCATGCCCACAAGGAATATAACAGGCTTTCCCCGCTTCTGTTGACAGACTGACCCCCACCAATCGGGCTTGGGTTGCATCCAGATTGTCAGTTTCAGTATCTACCGCGACCTGACCTTTTTGATAGATATCCGCGATCCAGCGATCCAAAGCCTTTTCATCGATCACGGTTTCATAGGCATCAGGGTCAAAATTTTGTGAAGAAGCAGCCGCCATCTCTTTACGACCATCAGCAACGGGCGCGCTCTGCCCGCCCCCCGCTCTCGCCAATAAAGAAGCAAAGCCCTGTTCACTCAAGAAATCCCGCAAAGGAGTCATATCAACCCCCTTCACCACCAAATTATCCAATGGTTCAGGTAAAGGCTTATCATCAACCAAAGCCACCAACTCACGGGATAAAATAGCCGTTTCTTTATATTCGATCAGATTTTGTCTTAATTTCGGCTGCTTGATTTCTGGGGCTGATTCCAAAATATCGCTCAGATTACCATATTCATTGATCAGGCGGCTGGCGGTTTTCGGGCCCACACCGGGAACACCGGGTATATTATCGGCGGTATCTCCCATCAAGGCGAGAAGATCGCCCAATTTTTCAGGCACAACACCAAATTTTTTAACAACCTGTTCCGAACCGATCAGGCAGTTATTCACCGGATCAAAAAGATTTAATCGCGGCTGAATCAACTGCATCAGATCTTTATCCGAAGAATAAACCGTCACCTGAAATCCGCGTTCCAAGGCAACTCGGGAATAACAAGCGATAATATCATCGGCTTCCAAACCTTCCTGCTCGATAGAAGGCACAGAAAAAGCGCGGGTCGCTTCTCTGATAAGCGGGAATTGCGGCACCAAATCTTCCGGCGGCGGCGGGCGATGGGCTTTATAGGCCGGATATAAATCCTGTCTGAAACTTTTGCGGCTTGAATCAAAAATAACCGCAAAATGGGTCGGGGCATCATCCTGCTTGCGGATATTCTCCACCAGTTTCCAAAGCATGGTAGTAAAACCATAAACCGCTCCAGCAGGCAGTCCAGCCTTGTTGGTTAACGGGGGCAGACGATGATAGGCACGAAAAATATAACCCGATCCATCAATCAGAATAAGATGGGGCTTATCAGAATGTTCTGTCACAAAAGACCTTAAATAATTAACCGCGATAAATTCGGAATGGATTCCATGTTTGACTGACGGGCATCAGCTCAATCGAATTCATATTAACATGGGCAGGCTGGCTAGCGACCCAGAACAGTGTCTCGGCAATATCCTCCGGCTGTAGGGCTTTTGCTCCCTTGTAGGTTTCATCATAGACTTTCTGGTCGCCCTTGGCTCTCACCAAAGTAAATTCACTTTCACAAAGGCCGGGTTCAATAGAGGTTACACGAACGCCGGTGCCATGCAAATCACAACGTAAACCATAAGAAAATTGACGGACAAAAGCTTTTGTCCCACCATAGCAATTCCCGCCGGGATAAGGCCAATGGGCGGCAACCGAACTCAAATTGATAATCATACCCTGACGTTCAATCAGTTTAGGTAATAAATGCTGGGTAATAATAGCCAAAGCGGTGACATTGGTATCAATCATGACACGCCAATCGTCCAATTGAATATCAGGTGCAGGCTTGGTGCCAAGGGCAAGACCGGCATTATTGATTAACAAATCAATTTCAGAAAATTCGGAAGGCAAAGAAGCTAGCACTTCCTTCATGGCCTTTTCATCTCTGATATCGAAAACCGCCGGAAAAAGGTTTTCTTCACCCAGCTCACGAACTAATTCGTCTAAACGGTCACTTCTGCGACCTGTCGCCACCACTTTCCAACCATGACGAACAAAAAGCCGCGCCGTCGCTGCGCCGAAACCCGCTGTTGCCCCTGTAATTAAAGCTGTCTTGGACATAGAAGGCTCCTTAACTGACAAAAAATACCGACTTAAAAAAGCCGCCCTTATTCATTCCCACGCTGAATCTTAAATGCCCAAAAACAGGCCAAAGATTCCTCTAAAAATAGAGTTCGGCCTTGTCTAGCGCCTGATAGGCCATAAAAACTTCTGCCTTTGCTCTATTGAAAAGCGTTATTACAGATCGCAGCGAATATCCATAACAGGCGATTCCAAAACAGAATTTATTCATCATGCTGACTTTATGGTTACAAAAACGACGCAATATTATACAAAATAGAAAGATAGCCCTCGGCTTCCTGCCGATAATCCCAATCCTGCGTTGACAAGCCTTGCTGTAACCGCCAATCGACAATAGATAATGAATAACGACAGACGCTTTGGCCTTAAACGGCATATTACTTTACCGGGAGAACTGGCTCTTGATGGGGGCAGCCTACTCACCGGAATTGAAATTGCCTATGAAACCTATGGCCACCTCAATGCAGATGCTTCCAATGCGATCCTTATCTGCCACCCGTTGACGGCTGACCAATTTGCGGCATCCGACCACCCGATTACCGGCAAACCGGGTTGGTGGTCGCGGATGA
>NZ_JAIWON010000056.1 GCF_020216885.1 Zymomonas sp.
TTGGCAAAGGCAAACCCATCGACCCCGAACGCTACTGCATTATCTGTTCCAATGTTCTCGGCTCTTGTCTGGGATCAACGGGGCCTTCCAGCTTTATGACCGGAACAGAAACGCCTTACGCGATGAATTTTCCGGTGATTACTATTCGGGATATGGTGCGGGCGCAGGCTAAATTACTCGATTATCTCGGCATCCGGCAATTAAAGGCCGTGATCGGCGGTTCAATGGGTGGGATGCAGGCCTTGGAATGGGCATCAACCTATCCCGATCGAGTAAAATCCGTCGTTATTATCGCTTCAACAGCACGCCATTCGGCTCAGAATATCGCTTTTCACGAAGTCGGACGGCAAGCGATTATGGCGGATCCGAAATGGCGACAGGGCAATTATTACGAAGAAAAAGACCCACCGGTTGCTGGTCTAGCCGTAGCCCGCATGGCAGCGCACATTACCTATTTGTCCGAATCCGGTCTTACCGCCCGTTTCGGACGGCGCTTACAATCGAGACAGGAAAAGAGCTTCGGTTTCGATGCCGATTTCCAAATTGAAAGTTATCTTAGACATCAAGGCATCCGCTTTGTTGAACGCTTTGATGCCAATTCCTATCTCTACATCACTCGAGCGACCGACTATTTTGATCTCGCAGAGGAGCATGGCGGCAAATTAGCTAATGCCTTCAAAGGCACCAAAAGCCGCTTTTGCGTCATCAGTTTCGATAGCGATTGGCTATATCCCACCTCGGAATCACGGGTTATCGTCCACGCGCTTAATGCGGCAGGGGCAGCCGTCAGCTTTATGGAACTGTCTAACCCAAACGGCCACGACTCTTTCTTGTTGGATGCGCCAGACCTTCACCGAACGGTTCATGGCTTTTTAGAAGGTGACCGCGCATAATGTCTCTGAAAGATTCTCAAATTCTGGAAGACCCTTCGGTAAAATTATCTCTGTCAATGCAACCGGAACGGCCTGATTTTGCGATCATCTCCAATCATATCATTCCCGAAAGTCGGGTGCTGGATATTGGCTGCGGCGATGGCGCGCTCATCGCTTCTTTAAAAAAGAGCAAAAATATTGATGCCCGTGGTATCGAAATCAATCCGACCAATGTCGGACATGCTGTATCGCGGGGATTATCGGTTATTCAGGGTGATGCCGATACTGATCTGGTCAATTACCCCGATCAGGCTTTTGATTTTGTTATCCTAAGCCAGACATTGCAGACAACCCGCGCTCCGCATCAGGTTTTGAACCAGCTTTTACGCATCGGACGCTATGCTTTTGTCTCTTTCCCGAATTTCGCTTATTGGAAAGTGCGGCTGGCTTTGATGTTAAAGGGACGGATGCCGGTAACGCCCAATCTGCCTATTTCATGGTATGAAACGGATAACATTCATATGCTGACTATTGAAGATTTCTATGACTTCACGGCACAGCATCACTACCAAGTCAAAGAAAGCTGGTTTTTCTCTCATAACAAACAAATTTCCGCAACCGCAGCCAATTGGCGTGCAGAAAGCGCTCTTTTTCTGTTGTATCGCTAACGGCAAGGCTATCCTTTTAGGGGTATAGCCTTTTGCTGCCGAATATTACCGCTTCCCATTTTAGAAATCTTCCAACGGCTCATATCCGCGTCCGGTTTTACGTCAATATCGCCTGATCCCATCAAAGATAGATTAACAATCTGCGACTGGAATTTGCTGATATCCATCTTGCCAGATCCCATAAGACGAAGTGTCGCAGATCGAGAATCTCCGGCAAAAGTAATCTGACCAGAACCCATAATATCAGATACGACTTTATCAGCATGAATATCTGAAAAAGAGATCGCGCCAGACCCGTTTAAAATAGCCGTCAAATTATCACGGACATCACTGGAAATATTTATTTTCCCCGAACCATTTAAAATAACGGTCAAAGGATTTCTGACTTTGCCCTCAATCGACACGAAACCCGTACCAGAAGAAACAAATTCTTTCAAAACAGGCAGCGTAATCCGAATTTTGACAGGTGATTTGTGAAAATCGAGATAGTTTAGCCAATTTTTCTTATACAGAATATTCAAGCTGTTGTTTTTGAACTCGATATCCAAAGACTTCACAGCCTTTGGCGCGACTTGAAGATTGACCGAATAATCATCACCCAGAATGATTTCTGCATCATCAATACCCGCCAAATAAAGCGTGTCGAAAGGTTGAAAATGATAGGATTGGTCAATTCTTCCTGAAAAGGACGGCCAAACCTTTACTGTTATGACAGCAAAAGCCGCTATAATAAAAAAAAGACAGCATCCTATCTTGTAACGATCACGCACAATCTGCTCTAAAGTTATAAAAAAATAATATAATATTTAATTATGTTAATTCATATCATAATTCAACAAGGTTTTTGTTTCAATTTTCACCTTTATAACCGTCAATAAAAATCAAATTACGTTTCAGCGCTTTATCTCGATAGACTAAGGCTTTTGCATATTCTGGGGAAGCATACCATGCTTTTGCTGTCGCCATATCTGGAAATTCAATGACCACGATCGCATGGGGCGTCCATTCCCCTTCGATGATCTGAATTTCATTCCCTCGGGATAAATAGCGGCCACCATATTGCTTGATAGCGGCAGCCGCTAATCCAATATAAATTTTCCATGCTTCAGGATCTTTGGGATTCGTATCAGAAATAACGTAGGCAGACATAACGCGCCTCTCGGTTTCATATATTCCGCTTGTAGAAAAGATTAAAACAACCTTAGCGTTAAAAACGCTCCAATATTTTATAATATTAAATTTTGTAAATCTATTTTTATCAGATTTTATATAAATTACTTAATATTAAAATAAAAACGGCCTTTTCGTAAAAGCCGTTTTTATTTGAAGATCATCTCAAGATAAAAGAAAAAGCCTTTCTCAAGGCCTTTATTTTAATCTACAGCTTCTTCTTTCGCTAACTCTTTAACAGCCTGACGATGTTCAGCAGCAGCAGCCTTCAAAACGTCAAAGATTTTGTCCAGCGCTTGCGCTTCATCGGTATTTTCCATCGCGCCTAATTCGCGGGCGAGACGGGAAGCTGCCCCTTCAAAAATCTGGCGTTCAGAATAGCTCTGCTCCGGCTGATCGTCGGCACGGAACAAATCACGCACCACTTCGGCAATAGAAACGAGATCACCCGAATTGATCTTGGTTTCATATTCCTGCGCCCGCCGAGACCACATCGTCCGCTTGATACGGGGTTTTCCCTTCAAAGTCTGGATTGCTTCCTGAAGCGTCGCACTGGATGAAAGCTTCCGCATACCGACTGCTTCTGCTTTGTTTGTCGGAACTCTCAAGGTCATCCGTTCTTTTTCAAAACGCAGGACATAAAGTTCAAGACGGGTTCCGGCAATTTCTTGGCTTTGTAACTCGACTACGCGCCCAACACCGTGCTTGGGATATACGACGTAATCGCCGACGACGAAACTCAGCGCCTTGGAAGCCATTATATACGACCTTTCCTGTGGTAAGGTTCCCGTTCGATGACTGATGATCTTAAAAAATCAGGTACCGGACAATTAGATATCATAGCCCGACATCGGTCGGTAGTCATGACGCAGAGAACCCATTTTTGCGATACATAGGATGAAAAGAGACAACCCATTCACTGATTGTCTAAAATAAAATCCTTGGAAAACCTTCTTTTCGAAAGACTCTTTAACACAAATCAGGCAAAATTCCAACAGGTCATAGCCCAATAACGCCCAAAATTAAGGGACGTTATTAGGCTTATAACAGAAAACGTCGTCTTAAATGGGAAAGGACAAAAAAGGATTAATCACCATTTCCGGGTTTTGGTGAAAAGAACTTTTCCAATTTGCCCGTTACTTCGCGCATTTCATCGGCGTCGGCAGGAACATCGGTTTTATGCGTGATATTCGGCCATTCTTCGGCATATTTGCGGTTCAGCTCCATCCAGCTTTCCAGCCCGTTTTCAGTATCAGGCAAAATAGCTTCAGCCGGACATTCCGGTTCGCAAACACCGCAATCAATGCATTCGTTCGGATTGATGACGAGCATATTCTCGCCTTCATAGAAACAATCGACGGGGCAAACCTCGACGCAATCCATATATTTACAACGGATACAGGCATCGGTAACGACATAAGTCATTATAAAAAACTCCGATAAGGGCATCACGTCGCGGCTTTAAAGCTGAATGATGCACCCTGATGAACAACCTAAAGACGCCCGACACGGAAAATCAAAACCATTTTTCCAGCCAAACGCCTACTCTTTCCAGAATACGGAAGCCCTGCTCTAGGAATTAAATGAAATTTTGACAAGTGCCGAAGCATCACAGACAGCCGAGATAACAGGACAGGGCGATAAAATTTCACAAATCATTTTTTCAAATGGGCTAAAACAGAAAAAGCATTGGGAATATCAGGCTGTTTTTTAAAAGAAGCCTGCCTCCGCTTTACGCCCCGCCATACCCATTGCGGCTTATCCTCTTTAATAGAGATATCCTTTTTCTGCTTTTTATCTGCCGGATAAAAACCCAATTTCAACATCAACTTGGCAAAAGCATCCGGTTTCAAACCCATAGCCTGCATCATGCGCTGATCGGGGGTAAAGGAGGCCTTCTGCGGCGCGCTATCTTTGTTTTTTGAAGCCTTTTCTTTCTTCTTTTGATCGCCTTCCTTCGGCTGTTTCTTGGCGGATATCGGCAAAGATTCTGCCACTTTCACCCTTCTCGAAGTATTTTTTTTAACCGCTCCTTCGGCGGAATTATCATCCCTCTTTTTCACCTTTTTCGACAAAGGCAAAGCGACCTTTTTTTCTTTTTTCTGCCCAGAAGAGGGAGTTGGCGGATCAATTTTACTATGAGCGGCGTTTTTATCCGTTTTTTGAGATGGCCGCCGATCGTGAACCATCGTTGCCAATTTTTCGGCACTGTCTACCCGCAACATCTGGCTTCCCAAAGACCGGAAGCCAACCCATCCAGCCATTTCCACAGCATCACTCTCAAGAGGCGTTTCTATTGCCGAACCCAGATTTTTCGGAATGAAAGACAAAAGACGATTATGAAAAACAGCCAATAACGCTAATCGCCAGTCAATCGCTTTCGGCTTTAGCAAAGCGGGCATAAAAATATCCAGCCGCCCGAAACGAATACCCAAAACCGCTGCTTGTTTTTTCAAAGGGCGGTTCAGCATTTTCAGAATGTCATCGATTTCGACACGGGGAAGACAACCGCCTTTTTCGACCAGAGACGCCAATAATGCCCGCAAAGAAGGGGGTGTGGTGGATAATTCCGATAACTCTGCCAATTTAACCAGACTACCCAAGGTCTGCTGGATATTACCCTTTAACCATGTAACCAGTCGCTCTTCGATCTGCTTTTGATCGATCGGTGATAAACGATCCAGTTTCCGGCTTAACTTTACCCGAGGCATTAAAAACGATTTTCCACGCTCTAAATCAGCAACCAGATATCCACGCCAGCTTATCCCGATCTTTTCACCTTTTTCTAAAAGAAGCGAGAAAGCCTTATCCTCATCTTCTTGCAAGGCTTTGGCGCGCCTTGTCAATTCACCGCCTAAACGACGTTCTGCTGCCGCATGTAACCGTTTCATATCGCCATGACGGGCGGCCGGATCAACATGGAAAGAGAAACCGTCCAATCGCCCAATGGATTCTCCTCCGACCAGAACCACACCATCTTCTGAAAACTCTGTTGGCAACATATCCAAAGCCGCCTTTCCCATATCCTGCATCAAGATAGAGGTGCGACGATCAACAAAACGCTGGGTTAATCTTTCATGCAAAGCATCCGATAATTTTTCTTCTAATGTGCGCGTTCTTTCAGCCCATTTCGCCGGATTTTCTAACCAATCCGATCGGTGGGCAATATAGGCCCAAATACGAATACCCGCTAAACGCTCGGATAAAGTTGGGACATCCCCTTGGACATTGTCCAATTTGACGATTTCATCCGCAAACCAACTGACAGGTAAGTAGCCATTACCTTCAGTCAGATAACCAAAAATTCGCCGAACCAAACGACTATGGGCTTCGATGCCGGTTTTTCTGAAATCAGGCAAGCCACAGACCGCCCATAACCGTTTCACAGCCAAAGAAGAGCGTGCCCGATCTTTGATAACCGGATCTTCTGCCAATTTATGCAGAACGGCCAAATCATAACTTTCGGGTGCCGCCCGCAATAAAGGCAGCCCGGGTTTACGCTCCAAAGACGCAATCAACGCATCCAAACGGCTGACATCCGGCTGCCCTTCCCGCCAATAGAGATATTCCGCAGGAGAAAAATGATGTTCTTCGATCGCGGAAACTTCTTCTTCGCGAAATTCCAGCGTTTCACCGGGCCATTGCAGCACTCCAAAACTGCCATCACGCTGATATCGTCCGGCACGGCCAGCAATCTGTGCCATTTCAGGAATGGTCAGCCTCCGAACCTGCCTTCCGTCAAATTTAGTCAAAGAGGCAAAGGCGACATGGGTGACATCCATATTCAACCCCATGCCAATGGCATCAGTCGCCACCAGATAATTGACTTCTCCCGCCTGAAACATTTCGACTTGGGCATTTCTGGTGCGAGGCGACAACGCCCCCATAACAACCGCAGCCCCACCGCGCAGACGACGCAGCATTTCTGCCGTGGCGTAAACTTCCTCGGCTGAAAAGGCGACAACTGCCGAACGTGGGGGCAAACGCGATAATTTGGTTGCTCCACTATAGGACAGAGTAGAAAAACGGGGACGACTGACGATTTCAATCCCTGGGATTAAACGCCGCAACAAAGGCCGGAGCGCATCCGACCCTAAAAACATCGTTTCTTCTCTCCCTCTCAAATTCAACAAACGATCGGTAAAGACATGCCCCCGCTCGCGATCACAGCCTAATTGCACTTCATCCAAAGCGGCAAAGGCAAAATCACGATTCATCGGCATAGATTCTGCGGTGCAGAGAAAATATTGGGCTTTCTCCGGCAAAATCTTTTCTTCGCCCGTAATCAAAGCGACACGATCAGCGCCTTTGATTTCGACCACGCGATCATAAACCTCACGTGCCAATAACCTTAAAGGAAATCCTATAACACCTGATGTATAGGAACACATCCGCTGAACCGCTAAATGGGTCTTTCCGGTATTGGTCGGGCCCAAAACAGCGATAACAGATGACGAAGAAGAAAGACGGGACATAACGCCTTATAATGTCGGAAGTTACAGGATAAAAGGCAAGCTATTATCCTTAATCGATTTTCAATATTAAATTTTCTGATTAAAGGCAGCCCCAGCCAATATTTTTAGCAAAAGCCTTTTCCGTTCATCGCAAATTAAGCTATATCCCATCGCAATTATTGAATTTTCCTCTGTTTTTTCCGTCAAAGAAGTCGAATCTTTACCGGATACAAAGGTTTATCCGGCAAAACCCCTATGGGGCTTAACCGTTTTCAGGCCAAACAGACCTAGATGAAACGACCTAGTCCCAAAAAGACATTGACGATTGAGGCCTTTAAGAATCAAGGCCGGATTTAGTATCGAGGTTGTAAACAATGGCAGAAGGTGCCACCCCATCGAATGGATCGCCCATTCATCATCACGACAGCAGAGAAAATCTGCCTTTAAAAATGATGATCGACAGATTGCGGGCGTTTACAACAGCACCGGCTATCCCGACCTCTTCGGCTTCCGACTGGCTCCAGCTTAAAACATGGATGCTCCGTGATGATTGGGTCGTTAATCTGGCGGAATCCATTGGTTCCGCCCGCTGGTGGCGCGGTGCTTTTTCTCTAACAGGTTTGATTACCGCTGCATTATTGACCCATCCAGCCGGCCATATCACTTTTCTTCCGCCAGAAAGTGAAGCAGTCGCCCCCATCATCAAATCCAACCCACAAAAAACACCTTTATCGACGGCGATTGTCGGGATGGATCATTTCTTTCCGGCACCACCACAAACAGGCATTATGCCGACCCAAAGCGAGGCCATGCCTTCACCAACAGCGCCCATTCGTTATCTTAAAAAAGAAAATGGAATAGCGCTTAGCCGGATATTCGAGAAAGCCGGACTTTCAACCCAAGAAGCGCAAGAAATTGAAAAATTGATCTCAAGCAACCTCCCCGACAACAACATCGGGGAAGATACTGCTTTTCATTTTATCACCTTGCCGCCCGCTAGCCCGTTACAAGCGCATCGTCTTAGTCATCTGAATTTTCAGGCTTCTTTTGACAGTATGGTCAATATTGATCGCGAAAAAGACGGATTCAAACTAACAAAATATCCGATACCTTTTATGACCCGCCCTATAAAATTCAGTTTTTCGGTTGAAAAAAGCATACGGGAAGATAGCCGAATGGCGGGTATCCCGACATCACTGGCTTCTAAAATAGAAGAATTACTCAAGAAACAACTTACAAATCCTCGCCTGTTTATCCGCCACCAAACGCGGCTTGATATTGTCTTGAACCAGCGGGAAAATAGCTTGGGTGAGAAAGAAATTGGCGACCCACTCTATATCGCTTTAACGCAAAGCCATACGTCCGACACAAAAAAACCGATAGCACAACTCCGACTTTTCAAATGGGAAAAAGACGGGCAAAGTTACTGGCTGGACGACAAAGGACAGGCACCGCTTGTCAGTGTCAATAATTTCATTCTTCCCGTTGCAGGACGGATAACCTCCTCGTTCGGATATCGCTTTCATCCTATTTTAGGCTTTGGCCGCCTGCATAAAGGTATTGATATCAGCAGCAGCTATGGAACGCCTATCAAAGCGGCTTCAACCGGTCGGGTTATTTTTGCAGGTCGTAAATCAGGCTATGGTAATTTTGCGCTTATTGATCATGGGCAAGGGATTGAAACCGCCTATGCGCATATGAGCTGCCTTCACGTTCATCAAGGACAGAGTGTCTCGCAAGGCCAAGTGATCGGACAAATCGGGACAACTGGCCTTTCAACAGGGCCCCATCTCCATTACGAACTGCATTACAATTCTGTACCGGTCAATCCTGATCATTTTGTCCAATCGGCACATTATCAGTTAACAGGACAAGACTTAGCCGCTTTCAAGAAAAGAACCACAGAAATGCTTGCCTTAGCCGATTCCACTTCCAAGCAAAGCTAAAAGCGTTACCGCCAAACATCATGCCGAAGCAATCCGATCGCCTTTTGATATAGTCTTAGTGGAAAGCTAGTATCAAAAACCTATCCATTCTTTTTCGGTAGCGACCGCGTGAAGGGGCATATCCCAAGCCTCAACCGGAATAGCCGCCGCCTCTTGAATACTCCAAGCCACGCCGATCCGAATAGCCTCAGGATAGGCTTTGAAACTGCGATCATAATAGCCGCCGCCTCGCCCCAAACGGCGCAAAGAGCGATCAAAACCCACTAAGGGCGTTAAAATAATATCCGGCATTATCTTTTCAGATTCTGCAACCGGCTGCAAAATACCGCCGTTTTTCTCTTCCAAAGGATCACCAGGCCACCAGCGATGGAAATCGAGAGGCGCGTCTTTTTCAACAATTCTCGGCAGTAAAGGCGTGATACCAGCGTCAATCGCCTGCAAAAAAATAGGCAAAGGGTCGACTTCGCCATCATTGGGCAAATAAGCCGAAATAGAGCGTGCTTTTCCGAAATGACTACGAATATGTTCAGCCAACATCAGGGTAAAAATCAAACCATCGGCTTTCCAAGAAGGATGATCAGCCAAAGCCTTACGACGCTGACGAAATAATTTTCGCAGGGATTTTTTATCAGCCAATGACGCTATTGACTGAATATTATCCGATGTATCCCCTTCTTTCAGAAGATCAGAAACAGAGAAAAGGGAAGACGACGCAACGGACACAGGCTTCTCCATCCAAGCACAGAAAAATATTCATTATCTTCTTAATTTTGTTGTTATTTTGCTTTTTTCAACCCGTTTTTTTGAAAGAAGGCATAACGATCCCAAAGTTAAAATAAAAACGCGCCTTGTTCTTTCTGCAACGCCTCTCGAAAGCGGATATATCAAGA
>NZ_JAIWON010000057.1 GCF_020216885.1 Zymomonas sp.
CATAAAATTTCACCAATCGAACTTGACAGCGAAAAGACAGCAGGTCATCCCCGACAAATGTTATTGCCGAAACGAGCCGCTACACGCCTTCGCCTTTCCTTTTCCCGCCATAAAGTGATTGGAGCTATTGCGCTTCCTGCGATTGTCACCAATATCGCAACCGCTTTGTTTGGTCTGGCTGATATCTGGGCGATAGGCCGCTTGGGCGATCCCCAAGCGCAAGGTGGTGTCGAAATCGGGGCAAAATTATTAACCACCCTCTGCGTGCTTTTTAATTTTTTACGATCTGGGACAACGGCTTTGACGGCTCAAGCCGCCGGAAGACAGAATACAACCCAAGCCAGCCATGCCACCGCTTTGTCAGAAGCACAGTGGCAAGAAGCAGGGTTACGCCACCCCGCAAATATAAAAGCCAGCTATGAAACCGAACAAACGCTTATTCGAGCCGTTTCTCTTGCCTTAGGACTCGGACTTTTATTGCTGCTTTTCAAAACTTTTATTATTCCCTTCGGGCTATCTTTAATGAATGCCTCTGGCGGAATTAGAGAGCAAGCCGCGTCTTATCTTTGTCTCCGTTACTGGATTGTGCCGCTCATTCTTGCCAATATGGCCTTAAGTGCATGGCTGATCGGGATGCGGTCAATGCGTCTGGTTCTGGCTATCGAGGTTGCCAGTAATTTTTTTCATATTTCAATGGATTGCTTCTTTGTCCTGTTGCTAAAGCAAGGGGTAAACGGGGTTGCGCATGCCTCTATTATCTCTGAAATCTTTTCAACTCTGTTGCTACTGGCGGCTGTCACCCGTTACGCTTCGCCTCAGCTATTATGTCGGCTGAGTTTTCATCGCCTGACATGGCAAAAAGAAACCATCTACAGCCTGTTCAGCCTCAATCGCGATCTATTCATCCGCACTTTACTGTTAATGACGGCTATTATTTTCTTTACTCGAATGAGTGTCCAACAAGGCGCTATTTTGCTTGCAGCTAATGCCATTATCAATCAACTTTTTTCACTCGCGACACTGATTTTAGATGGTTACGAAAGCTCGGCACAAATATTATGCGGTGAAGCGGCTGGCGCAAAAGATCACACGCGCTTCTCTCAACTGATGCGCGCTACTTTATTGCAGGCGTTTCTAGTCGCCACTTTATTAGCGCTTATCTACGGATTTTCGGGTTCATTACTGGTCAAATCTTTCACAACGGATTCAATCGTTGCCCAAGCCGCTGGAAATTTATCTATCTGGCTAATTATCCTACCCCTCGTTGGGGTCAGCTCCTATGTAATGGATGGCGTTTTTGTCGGTGCTGGATGGAGCAAAGCAATGATGGGCAGTATGGCTATTGCGCTTTCGCTCTTCATGATTAGCCTGTTCTTTTTCAAAGAATGGGGAAATAATGGCTTGTGGTTATCCTTTAGCCTCTTTCTTTTTTATCGTAGTATTGCTCAAATTATTCGTTTACCCTTCATGGGAAGAAGACAATTTTACGATAATAAAAAATTTAAAACATTAAAATAAATTTTTATATTTAAATATATTTTCAATATACACCTTAAACATTAACAATAAAAATATAAAAATTATTACTTTTTTAAAAAGTTTGGTTTTTATGAAAAAAATAAAATAAATTTTTCCATAAATATTTTAATTTATTTGAAGAAAAAGATAAGATCATCCCAATGTAATTAAAATTATCTTATATATATCTCCATTATAGAGAAAAAATAAATTCAAATATCTTAAAAAAACTGTTAAAAATTCTAAAATTCCTCCCGTTACTATAAAATTATAGTTAAATTACAAAATTTGGGGGGAGTATGATAAATTTGAGACGGATTATAACCCGTTTTTTTCTAGTGAGTTGTGTTTTCTACCCGCATGCTTTGCATGCAACTGAAATACCTCTCGATATTATCAATGAAGTAGAAGACGGATTTTCTTTCACCCGCTTAGGCATCAATGCCGGTGTTAATAACGGGGACCCGAAAGAATATCTTTTCGATACCGGCTCAGATTCCTTTAATATTGCAGTCGGCATGAATAATAATGGCACGATGCCTAGCTGGTTTCCGCAAACTGGTACGGCCGTATCCAGCCCTTATGGTTATATGTATGGCGATGGCACCTATGGCTATCTGCAATCCGATACATCGATTTCAAACATCCAATTTTATAACAGCACAACAGGCAGCAAAATAGCCAATTATGACACATCAGCAGGTCTGGGTGTGGCTCTTATTCAAGCCTCTATTGCTACCGAAAACAGATTAAATCCTGATGATATCGGACAACAGATTTCACCCGACACGGCAGGATTGGATCCTTCACAGACCTATTATCAAGATTTATCATGGCAACAATCACTGGACGCTGGCAAAGCGCCTGATGAAAATCATTTCTACGGGATTATGGGGGCTGGTGATTTCATTTATCCCGGTGATAATGGCGGTGTTCCCGGCCAGCTCACTAAAAGCGGCTATATTGTCGAAGCCAATGGTACCGCAACGACACCGGGAGATTGCGGGGCAAGCTGCCTTATCGTTGGATTAACCCCCGCCTTAAGGGCGCAATTCTTCACCCAAGTGCCTTGGCGCGGCATCATCGGCAGTTTCCCGCTATCAGGCGCCAATGCCGGACGGCAATTTGATGCCATGTTCCAATATGCGCTTGATAATGGACAAAATACCAAAGGCATGCCGACCCTGCTGGATTCTGGAACACCGATGATTATCGTCGGCTCAAATGATTTACTGGGTCAGGCGATTGATGCGGGTGCAACAGGCAGTGATGGCTATATCAACGATGTTGACCCAGGTCATATATTAAATATTACTGGCAATGTCCCGAATGGTCAGACAGTTTCGGTTGTCACCGGTGATGGTTCGCAAGGCGATCAAACCAATGTTCTCACCTTGGGCAGCAATATCTACACACCTAATAACTATACTTTGGAAGGCGTTTCTTTCTTCTTACAAAATGCCGTGATGTATGATCTGGAAAATGCCGTAACGGGCTATACGCCCTTTTACGTGTCGGATTATAATTTCACCAATGGGCTGGACGTTTCTTCTGATATGGGGGCATTGGGACTAGCTGGGGTCATCTCTGGTAGCAAAGGCGTGAATATTCAGGATGGTGGCATCGCCTATCTAACCAATAACAACAGCTACACCGGTGCTACTAATATCGCTAAAAAAGGTTGGTTAGGCATCGGCGGCACGGGCAGCATATCCCAATCGGCGGTTGTTAATGTCGCGGGAAGTTTCGATATCGCGCATTCCGAAACAGGACAGAGTATCCGCTCTTTATCTGGCAGTGGACAAGTCGTCTTAGGCGATAACACTCTGTTGCTTAGCCAAGCACAAGATACCTTCTCCGGTTCTATTCGCGATGACTACGCAGAAGACTCAACCCGCGCCGCGATGGTGCCGGTGCCTATTTTAACAGGCGGCGAAAACCAAACTCATGGTGGTGTGATCATTGGCGGTGGCCAAGAAATCTTCTCCGGCAATAACAGTTACAGCGGAAAAACCGGCGTTGCCGCGGCTGCCCAACTCATCTTGACCGGAAGATTGGATAAGTCACAGGTAGAAAATGCAGGCCGTTTTGAAAATAACGGCGAAACAACGGCCCTTGTCAATTCAACGGGCATTGTCAGTGGTAACGGGCTTTTTGCTGGCGGTTTGACCGTCAAGCAAGGGATTGTCACACCAGGTGCCGTGCTCAGTAATAGCGGCGGCAATATGCATGTTTCACAAAATTTAGTGCTGGATAGTGCCGCGACCTATCTCACCCAAATAGACAGCAATAGCGCCAGTATGATTGCCGTAGAGGGCAAGGCTGAAATCAATAACGCTACGCTTGTCAGCCTAGCCACTTCCGAAGCAGGGCGACCAAAATTGGGACAAAATTATACAATTTTGACCGCCTCGGGCGGGATATCCGGTCAATTTGGAGCTATCAAAAGCGATCTGACAGGCAATGCCCTTTATCCCTTCCTGACAACTGGCGTTGATTACCAGAGCAATATTGTTTCTCTTGAAATCGAACGCAGCAATATCGCTTTTGCGAATGCCGCCCAAAGCCGAAATGAACGGAATATTGCAACGGCACTTGATAGGATGTCCCCTACCTCCAGCTTGACTCTACCGGCCACGCTGCTTGATTTTGCAGCGGCACAGAATGCTTTCAATAGCCTGTCTGGTGAAATTCATGCCTCGGCAAGAACAGCACTCATTCAAAATGCCACCGAGATCAGGGATATGGCCATCAACCGGATGCGGGCAGCGGACTGTCTTTTGGGGGCATCTACTGAAAAAACTGCCAATCGGGATGGTCGCTCTACAGGAGCGACCTGCGACAGCGATCAAGGCCAAACACTTTGGATGCAATCCTACGGCAATTGGAGCCATAACAGCCACAGCGCCAATGCCGCTGGAATGAGCAATTCCGTCGGCGGCTTTGTTCTCGGTGGTGAAACCTCGCTTATCCCAAATTGGCATATCGGTGCCTTGGTTGGCTACGGTCATTCCGGCTTTTCTGTCTCCGAACGGGCTTCATCTGGCCACAGCAATAACGTTACCTTGGGTGGCTATGCCAATACGCATTGGGATCGTCTTGGCTTAAGAATGGGCGCAACCTACACATGGGATAGATTGGCAACCCGTCGGAAAGTACTTTACGCTGATTTTACCGATCAACAAAGCAGTCGCTATAATGGCGGCACCGTGCAGGCCTTTGCCGATATCGGCTATCGCTTTGACATCGGTCGGGTCATGGTCGAACCTTTTGGAAATGCCGCCTATATCAACCAGCACACCAATGCTTTCCGTGAATCAGGCGGCGCAGCGGCGCTCTCTGGCCATGCTTTAAGCAGCAATATGGCCTATGCGACTTTTGGTTCCCGCATCGCCTCCCGCGTAACGCTTGGAAAATCGACTGTCCTGACACCGAATGCCACAATCGGTTATCGTCATGCTTTCGGGACAATCACGCCTTCCATCAAAGAAAATTTTCTTAATCAAACGGCTGACTTCAATGTTTCGGGTGTGCCTTTAGCTGAAAATTCGGCGATGGTCAGCGTCGGCCTACAAGCCCAAGTCAAAAATCGCCTACAGCTAGGCCTTAGCTATAGCGGCCAATATAGTGCGCATTATTCTTCAAGCGGCCTCAAAGGTAATATTTCATGGGTCTTCTGATCCAATCATTTTTCCCCGACAAAACTTCCTTATAATCTCTTCAAGGCGTTACCTTCAAAAGTAACGCCTTTTTTCAAAAAAAGAAAATCCCAAGACAAAGAGCAGGTGGTTCAAAAAGACACATCCCTCAAAGCAATGAAGAAATAAGGCCAAAAACTGGCCTTTTTCGGCTGACAACCGATTCAACATATTGACTCACGACTCACTTTAGACTAGCAGAGCACACTTAAACCGGCATGTGTGGGTTAACCACGCATGATCCGATCTGTTTATTTCATGCCTTTGAAGAAGTGATAAAAGCCATGTTCGCTATCGTGCGCACCGGCGGGAAGCAATACCGCGTCGCCGCTGGAGACAAAATTGTTGTCGAAAAAATCGCCGGCGAGGCGGGAACGACAGTTTCGCTTGAAGATGTCCTGCTTGCCGGTGAGGGTGCTGATCTCCAGCCCGTCAAAGGTTTGACGGTTTCAGCCGAGATCATTGCTCAGGCTAAGGCGGAAAAAGTCATCGTCTTCAAGAAACGTCGCCGCCATAACTACCGTCGCCGTAACGGCCACCGTCAGCAGCATACAATCCTCAAGATTGTATCAGTCGGTAACGCCGCTGCTTAATATTGGATTTCATTTTTTCTGAAACTTTTTCCGGCACTATGCGTATTCTACCCAACAGTGCCAGAATGTTCAGAATTTTAACCGGCAAAGCCATTACTTTTTAAAAGTCGGCTTTTCTAGGGAGATTACATAATGGCACATAAGAAAGCAGGCGGTTCATCGCGTAACGGCCGCGATTCAGCTGGTCGTCGCCTTGGTGTTAAAAAATTTGGTGGTGAAAGCGTTATTGGCGGTAACATTATTATTCGCCAGCGCGGTACCAAAGTTTACGCCGGTCGCAATGTAGGTATGGGCAAAGACCATACTTTATTTGCAACAGCCGAAGGCCGTGTCGTTTTCCATAAAGGAAAACTTGGACGCAGCTATGTCAGCGTCGATGCCTTGCCATTGGCAGCTGAATAACGGATGATCCGTTGGGTCGTCCGTCAAAGGGCGACCCGATTATGACTGTTTTTAAACAGTCACGAAAGGGAGCAGCCTTCTAAAAGGCCGCTCTTTTTTTTTGATCGGTTAGTCGCTCATATAATTCGTCTTTTGTCATGATACTGTCTTTTAAGGCAGCTACAAACGGGGGGCGATCAAGGAGCTTAAACCGATGTTCGCTTATAGCGCACGTTTATTTTTGAGGCCGCTTTGGTCAGATGACCTCGGCGTTTTACTCGATCTGCTGGACACTGCCTCATCACGCAGCGGATTACTCGACTCTCCCGATAACGATGTAACCCGTTATTTACGGGATAACGCCGCACGGCTTATTCACGAAAATGACGTTACCCGCCCTCATTCCGGCATTTTTTTGCGGGATGGGAAAGAACCCCGTCTTATCGGCATCACAGCCCTTGCGGGAAAAGAAGCGCATTTCTTCTGCTGGATTGCTCCCGCTTTTCGGGGACAAGGCTTTGCTACCGAAGCCAGCCGACTGATGCTTCATTTCGCGGATGAGGCCTTGCGCCTTCCGTCGCTGACGGCAGCCTATGATCATGCAGATGCTGCGGCTGAAAAATTGCTGACCAAACTTGGTTTTTCTGAAAAACAGAAAACGCCGCCAACGGCTGCTTGGGGTGCTGCCAATACATCGGTATCTTTTTTACCGGAAAATTTTATCAAGGAAGAACGCGTCAGGGTCTTTTCCTCCTGTCAGCCTTCTCTTCAACACAGTAAATCACAGACTATTTCAAACAGAAGCGCGACACTCGCTGCGTAATATGATAACGGGGATATTATTGATGAAATGATATCCCCTGCTATCATCAGGCTTTTAAACAAGCCCTGTTTTCTTTATAGTCTGTCACACCATGCAATTTCTCGATCAGGCAAAAATCTATCTTCGCTCCGGTGCTGGTGGCCCCGGTGCGGTCTCTTTCCGCCATGAAAAATATATTGAATATGGTGGCCCCGATGGGGGTAACGGGGGCAAAGGCGGCGACATTGTTTTTGAAGCCGTCCCCGGCCTCAATACTCTGATCGACTTTCGTTATACCCAGCATTTCCGCGCAGCCCGTGGTGCTAGTGGGGCTGGTTCCAACAAAACCGGCGCAGGTGCCAAAGATTTGGTCATCCATGTTCCAGTAGGCACACAGGTTCTTTCAGAAGATAAAGAAGAAATTCTCCATGACTTCACCAAAGTCGGTGAAAAAGTCATTTTCTTAAAAGGGGGCGATGGCGGCCGCGGTAACGCTAGCTATAAAAGCTCGACCAATCGCGCCCCTCGTCAGCACGGCCCCGGCTGGCCAGCTCAAGAAGCGTGGGTCTGGTTGCGGTTAAAATTATTAGCTGATGTCGGTCTTGTCGGCCTACCCAACGCTGGCAAATCTACTTTTCTGAAAGCTACGACCAACGCACATCCTAAAATCGGGAACTATCCCTTTACAACGCTCCATCCTCAATTAGGGGTTGTGCGCCGCCATGGTCAGGAATTTGTTCTAGCTGATATTCCGGGGCTTATTGAAGGGGCTTCCGAAGGTATCGGCATTGGTGACCGATTCTTGGGACATATCGAACGCTGTCGGATCTTACTGCATCTGATTGATGCCTCCGGTGAAGACCCAATAGCGGCATGGCATGAGGTGCAAAACGAGCTGGCTCTTTATGGGGCAGGTCTCGCTGAAAAACCGCAGTTACTGGCGCTGAATAAAATAGACAGCATTGATGAAGAAACATGTGCTGAGCTCTCGCAGGCATTGGAAGAAGCCAGCGGACAGAAAGTTCTGCTTTTATCTGGTGCCACAGGCCAAGGCTTGGATCCCATCCTTGACCAACTTATTACGATGACCGGTCGCGCTATAGAAAAAGCTCAAGAGAGCAGCGCCCAAACGGAGAAGATATGGTCGCCGATCTAACTTCTGATATTTCAGAATCGCAAGAGCAAGAAACAGAAACGAACTCTGCCCATAATAACGGTGCGGTTTTTCGACCGGAAAACTGCCCGCGACTGGTTATAAAAATTGGTTCTTCTTTGCTCGTTGACCAACGCGGTCAGGTTCGCCGCGATTGGCTGCAAACTGTCGCCTATGACATTGCCAAACTGCATCAAGCTGGACAGCAAATCATTGTTGTTTCTTCTGGGGCTATCGCCCTTGGAGCCAGACGCTTAAACCTGCCACGTGGTGGACGGGCATCTTTGGAAGATGCCCAAGCCTCTGCCTCTGTTGGACAAATTCTGCTTAGCCAATGCTGGGCAGAGTTGCTGGGTGCATGCAGCTTGGATTCGTCCCAAATTCTACTGACACTTGATGATCTGGAAGATCGCCGCCGCTATCTGAATGTCTCGGCAACGCTTGATCGTCTGCTTTCTCTTGGTGTCGTGCCAGTCATCAATGAAAATGACTCGATTGCGACCGCAGAAATTCGCTTTGGGGATAATGACCGTCTCGCTGCTCGCATCGGGCAGGCCAGTCACGCCTCTGGCGTTATTCTTTTTTCGGATGTTGACGGCCTTTATACCGCTAATCCGACGAAAGATCCAAACGCCAAACGGATTGATCGGGTCGAACATATCGATAATAGCACAGAAGCCATGGCCAGCAGTGATTCCGCTTCTGGCATGGGTTCTGGCGGTATGGCATCCAAGGTAGAAGCGGCGCGGATTGCCACCTATTCCGGCGTTAATCTGGCAATTACAACGGGTAAACGACCTTCCCCGCTGACAATGTTTTTGAATGATGGCGCTGGCACGCTGTTCACAGCCGACGAAAGCGCTTCGGCTCACAAAACATGGCTGGCCGGACGATTAACGGCGCATGGTCAGGTTTATATCGACCAAGGCGCAGTCGAGGCACTCCATGATGGAAACAGCCTACTCCCTGCTGGCGTCTGCTCCATAGAAGGCAAATTCAACCGCGGTGACGTAGTGGATATACTCGACCAAGAACACAATCTTATTGCGCGGGGTCTGATTGAATATGACAGCGAAGATTCTGCCCAAATCACAGGCAAGCGGTCGCAGGAAATTGCTGATATTCTAGGATATGAGGCCAGAACAGCCCTGATCCATCGTAATCATATGGTTATGCTATGAAAATTGCACTGACGGGGGGAACCGGTTTTATTGGCGGCCACGTCTTCGACAATACGGCTGGTCGCGGTATTGGTATCAAGGCTTTGACCCGACGACCACAACCCGCAAGACCGGGGGTAGAGTGGATTCGCGGTAGCCTCGAAGATGAAGACAGCCTCAAAAAACTGGTTTCATCCTGTCAGGCCGTTATTCATATGGCGGGTGCTGTCAAAGCAGAAAACAGGGAAGCCTTCGCGCATATCAATCTGACCGGCACAGAAAAACTTCTCGCAGCCACCAAAGAAGCCGGAATAAAACGCTTTATTCATGTCTCATCTTTGGCAGCCAGAGAAGCCGAACTCTCCGATTATGGCTGGTCAAAAGCCCAATCTGAAGAAAAGGTAAGATCCTCGGGGCTTGACTGGACAATCGTCCGACCGCCTGCCGTTTACGGTTCAGGAGATCGGGAAATGCTCGAAATGTTCAGAATGGCGGTCATGGGATTGATGATTATGCCGCCCAAGGGCAGATTATCCCTGATCGCCGCCGATGACCTTTCACGCCTTATCCTGACATTGGTTGATCGAGATATCAGCCAGCCAAGCTATCACCAACTTTATGAAGTCGATGACGGCCATCCCGAAGGCTGGAGCCAAAATGAATTTGCACAAGCTTTAGGACATGCCGTTGGACGCCCTTCTATAAAGGTCGTCCATCTTCCTAAAAAATTGCTGTCTTTTGCGTCCAAAGCAGAAGGCTGGCTGCATGGGAATCAAGCGCGGCTAACACAAGATCGCGTCCGTTATTTCTGCCATCCTGATTGGGTCATCAATCCGACTCTAAGACCCCCGACTAGCCTTTGGGAGCCTCAAATCCCGCTCGAAGAAGGATTGAATCAAACCGCTATTTGGTATCGCTCGCGCGGCTGGCTCAAAAGATAGCATTTAGCAAACAGATAAAGATTGTAATTCTTTCAAAGCCATACGAATACTGACCCAAGCCCCCTGTAAGGCTAATAAAGCCATAATAAAGGCAACAGAATAATCAGGCCAGCCTTTCACCCAATGGAACAAGCCAAAGGCAGCTAATAAAACAGCAAAATTACCGATCACGTCATTCCGCGAACAAATCCACGCAGAATGCATATTGGCATCCTCCGCTCTGAAACGCCATAATAACAAAAATGAAACGACATTAACAAACAAGGCAACCAAACCGACAATACCCATGGTCGTTGCTTCTGGGACAATACCATACGCTATATGCCAAAGGGTAATAGCCAAGACCCATATGCCCAATAGCCCCATCGTAACGCCTTTTAGAACTGCCGCCCAAGCGGTTATCCGCAGCGAATAACCGATAACCAGCAAACTAAGGGCATAGTTAAGGGCATCCCCTAAAAAATCTAAGGCATCCCCTTGCAAAGAAGCTGACTTTGAAAAAAATCCGGTGAATATCTCGGCTAAAAACATCATGCTATTAAGAATAAAAACAGCCCACAAGGCCTTTTTATATCCTTCGGGTATAGCCCTCTTTGTTGAAAAATCAGGCTCGCAACAACATTTCCTACCCATCATATCTGCTCGTGTCATGAGGAATCAAGACAGCTAAAATGCAGTCTATAGTTACTATAGGGTCAAGCGATGAATACGGATTATTTCACGATCGGCAAGTTAGCCAAAGATACCGATACCAAAGTCGTCACGATCCGCTATTACGAATCCATTGGACTGCTCCCAGCCCCGCTTCGCACAGGCCATAATTATCGACTTTATAACTGCGACCATTTTAAGAGATTATCTTTCATTCGCCGCTGTCGATCTTTAGGCTTCCCGTTATCGCAAATTCGCGAGATTATCGCATTGACCGATCAACCCGATGAGGATTGTCAAAAGGTCGATAAAATCGCACGCGGCCATTTAGATATCATCGAATCCAAAATTCAAGATTTAACTCAGCTTGCTTCCGAACTCAGGCAAAAAATAACCGCCTGTCAGGGCGGGACAATAGCACAATGCTGTATTCTCAAAAATTTATTAAAACAGAATACAACGCCCATAAAATCAGCCTCATAAAAAAAACGGGTCGGCGATAAAACCGACCCGTTTCAGGATTAAGCGATTTTTATTAGAATTAAAATTCTGACCAATCATCATCTGCCATAGGCTTAGGCGCTGGATTGGGTTTGGCCGCTGCTTTCGACGGAGCCGATTTAGCGGTACTTCTTGAAGCAGGCCGCGCTACCGGCTTCTTTGGAGCTGAAGTTATCGCTGGCGTGCTTGCAAACTGCCGCGTATTGCCCAGCTTAAACATGCTGACCTGTTCCATCATAGCGACGGTTTCATTCGCCAGATTACGGGCTGCTGCGGTTGATTCTTCAACCATTGCAGCATTCTGCTGGGTCACACCGTCCATTTCAGAAACAGCCGTGTTGACCTGTTTCAAGCCAACAGCCTGCTCTTCCGCCATAGTAGAAGCCTCGGTCACTTTTTGACCCACTTCACGGATCTGGCTGACGATGCGTTCCAGCGCCTGTCCTGCTTCATTCACAAGAACCACGCCGCTATCAACCTCGCCTGCGCTGGCCGTGATTTTTTCTTTCACATCCTTAGCCGCTTCAGCCGAACGCTGTGCCAAAGCCCGCACTTCCGAGGCCACAACCGCAAATCCCTTACCAGCATCACCAGCGCGGGCGGCTTCAACACCAGCATTCAAAGCCAACAAGTTGGTCTGGAAAGCAATACCATCAATAACGCTGATGATCTGTGCGATCTCGTTGGAAGAGCTTTCGATTTTGGCCATAGCATCCATCGCTCTATGAACAATATCGCCGCTCTTTTCGGCTTCACCACGAACTTTATCTGTAATCTGTCTGGATTCTTTTGCACCGACAGCAGCTTGATCAACAGTTCTGGAAATCTCTTCCATAGCCGCCGAAGTTTCTTCAAGGCTGGCCGCTTGTTGTTCCGTGCGCTGAGACAGATCATCAGAAGCCTGACGAATTTCACTCGCCCCATTCTGGATATTTTCTGCAGATTTGATGATCTGGGACATCGTCTGCTCTAAAGTATCAAGAGAGTTATTGAAATTTGCCTGAATTTCCGAGAAAGAACCGTTTAAATTACCCCGAATTCGGGTGGTCAGGTCATAATTACGCAGCCCTTCCAAAGCCTCGCCGATACCAGAAAACAGGGAATCCAATTCCATCTGTTTTTGTTTTTCGGCATTCCGCATCTTGTCGCGAAAGGTTTTTAAGGCATCAAGCAAGGTACCGATTTCGTCCTCGCGGGCATCGAGAGCAACCTGAACATCCATATTGCCATCAGCTAATTCACCCAAAGCGTTGGTAATAAGACCCAAAGGCTGAACGATCGCTTTGATAACAATATTAGCAATCAACAAAGAAAGCAGAACCGCTAAAATCGTTACAATAATCGTTACAATGCGAACATAGTTATACGAACGCTCCATATCGACGACTTTAGCCGCATTCGCCTGTTTTTCGACATTTTGCAGAGTGCCAAGTGCAGAAGTCACCTGATCAAAGGCAGGCAATTCTTTCCAAAACAGGTCACGACCTTCATTCATCCGCCCCTGTTGAATTGCATCCAATGTGGCTTTATTTACACTAACATAAT
>NZ_JAIWON010000058.1 GCF_020216885.1 Zymomonas sp.
CTAATTGTATCTGGCTGCCTTGATCTATACCGATGGCCTGATAGGGATTACCATAGCGGGTCAGAAAACGGGTAATATCAGCGGGCTTATCCCGAATGGCAATCGCCATAATCGGAATGCCCGCTTCATGAATAGCCATAAGGCTGCCGCTTTCTTCGGCGCAAGGCAGGCACCAACTAGCAAAAATATTGAGAAAATGCGGCTGGCCGTTTTTCAGGTCGCGACTATTGACCCCTGCGATGTCAGGTAAGACCGCTGGCAATTGAAATTCAGGGATAGCCTTGCCAATCTGTTTTGAAGGCACAACCGTATTTTCAGGATGCGATAATGCTAGTCGGAAAAACAGGAAACAAGCGGCAAAACCCACAAAAGGTAGCCATTTTAGCCATGTTTTCATAAAGACAGCCTTTGTCTTTCATCGGGGCGATTTTGGTGACGGCGTTTCTGGAGAAAGCGCAAAAGCCTATCCAGTAAGATCAAGCCGCCGCCAAAAGCGGTGAGGAAACCGCCATCCCAGATAAGCGTTACCAAAGGTTTCCACCAAGCGCGGATTTGCCAGCGACCATCTTCGGCCTGTTGTCCCAAGACCAGATAGAGTTGACCCCCCTTTGTTGTTTTAAGAGCGGTTTCGCTGGTATCCGTGACGGGATTGGTGAAATGCCGGAGTGCCGGATGAAGGGTAAAAGATTGTCCGTTTCTTTCGAGGCGGATATCCGCGACAATCGCCGTCCAATCTGAACCAAGATCGGGCATTACCCTGTCGAAATGCAGTTGCCAATCACCCAAGCGAGCCGTTTGTTGGGGTTTTAAGGCGGTGAGCAATTCTTGAGAAAAAAGCTCATTTGAAGCAATACCGCCTAAAGTTATAGCAATGCCAAGATGCGCCAACACCATACCCCATAGATTGAGGCGGATGGTCTTTTGTCGAAGGAGTGGCCAGAGGCAAAGAATCCCCACCATTACCGCAATAGCTAGAGAAATTGAGGCGAGAGGTGCTGTTGAAAACAAGCCTTTTGAGACAAGAATGACTTCTGTCAGGATGAATAGCCCTGCCCCGATCAGAAGTGGCCATTTAAGACTTGCCCAACGGTCTTCTTTCCAGCGGAGCAATGTGCCGAAAGGCATCAAAAGGCAGAGAAGTAAGGCCAGTGGCGTGATAATCATATTAAAATAGGGCGCGCCGACGGATAATTTTTCTCCGTTCATCATTTCAGCTAAAAGAGGATAGAGCGTGCCAATCAGCACGATCGCCAAAATAACACCGAGAAAGAGATTGTTCAGCACCAAACCGGCTTCACGGCTGGGTAGAATAAAATGATTACCCTGATGGATTTTGCCTATTCGAAGAGCAAACAGGGCTAAGGCGCCACCAATGTAAAGCCCAAGCAAGCCAAGGATAAAACTGCCTCGCCATGGGTCAACCGCAAAGGCATGAACACTCACCAGAATACCGGAACGCACCAGAAAAGTGCCGATCATGCTCATTGAAAAAGCGGTGACGGCCAAGACCAACGTCCACACCCGTAAAGCATCCCTTTTGGCAAGAACGGAAACGGAATGGAACAAGGCAGTTGCGGCGAGCCACGGCATTAAAGCAGCGTTTTCGACAGGATCCCAGAACCAGAAGCCGCCCCAGCCCAATTCGTAATACGCCCAATAGCTGCCTGCGGTAATGCCGATAGTAAGAAAAACCCAAGCGCCTAATACCCAAATACGCATGGCTTTCGCAAAGGCGCGGTCTGCTCTTCCTGTCAACAGAGCGGCAACCGCAAAAGAAAAAGCGACCGATAGACCGACATAGCCAAGATAAAGCGTTGGCGGATGAAAGGCCAATCCCGGGTCTTGTAACAGTGGATTTAAGCCAAGGCCTTCTGTAGCAGGAGGATTGAGGCGAGCGAAAGGGTTGGAAACAAAGAGCAAAAAGGCAAAAAAGCCCAAGGCTAGGAAGGCCTGTGACCCCAAAGCCAAAGATAATAATTTCTGGTCTATTTTTCCGCCAAAAAGCGCGAGCAAAGCCCCACAAAAGCTAAGGATAGTAACCCAAAGCAGCATTGAACCTTCGTGATTGCCCCAACTGGCCGCAACACGATAAAGCATCGGTTTTGCCCAATGATCGTTTTCAGCGACCAAGGTCACCGATAAATCAACCCGCATAAAAAGCCAGAGCAGCATGAAAAAAGCAGACAGCGCCAAGGCGGCTTGGATAAGGGCTGTTATTTTGACGGCACCGGAGAAGACATCATCAAGGCGATTATTCAGAACAGACAAGCCAAAGAGGCCTTGTAACAAGGCCATCATGGCGGCGAGCCACAAAAAAATAAGACCGGATTCGGCAATCACATCATTTTTCCTGTAATGTCGTTTGGGTCGCGGCCGCCTGCTGTTGAGTTACCGGCGGCATGTAGCGTTCGTCATGTTTGGCGAGGATAGTTTCAGCCGTGAAAGAACCGGATGGGTCAAAATGACCGTCAGCGACCACACCGGAACCTTCCCGAAAAAGGTCTGGCACGATGCCACGATAGGAAACCGCAATTTTCTGGTAACCATCTGTTACCCGAAAATGGATGGTTACCCCGTCTTTTTCACGGATGAGTGAGCCGCGTTCGACCATTCCCCCCAAGCGGATATTCCGGTTTAAAGGCAGATGCGCCTTGACGGCATCTGTCGGCGTGAAGAAATAGGCAGCCTGCTTTTTAAAGGCGACAAGTGCCAAAAAACCGGCAGCTATAACCGCCGCAAGGGCGATAATCCCCAGAATAAGCCGTTGATGTTTGGCTTGCACTTTTATCTCCGTCTATTTTGGGTCAGGCCTTGCGAGGTAAATCTTGTTTTGCTTGGTTCAGCTTCATCAGACGTTTTTCTGCCCGCCGCATTTGATACCAGCTACCGAATAGAGCCATAAGCGTGACGGTTATAACAAGGCCGTAGGCCGCAATCACAAAAGGCCATTGATGGGATGCCGTATTCATAAGGCAGCCATCCTCCGGAGACGGGCTTCATATTGGGCATGGGCAAGCAAATAACGCATCCTAAAAATAGTCATAAGGGCAAAGAGACAGGAAAAGCCAATCAAAGTCAAAGGCAGTGGCCATAAAAGGGATGGATCAATGGAAGAATGCGTAAGGCTGATGCTTTGGCCTTGGTGAAGGGTGCGCCACCATAAAACCGAATAATGAATAATCGGCAGATTGACGGCACCGAGCAAAGCGTAAATCGCTGGTATACGCGATGTCGTGCTGTAATTGCTGACTGATCGGGAAAGCGCAATATAGCCGAGATAAAGAAAGAAAAGCACCAGAACAGAGGTCAGTCGGCCATCCCATTCCCACCATGTTCCCCAAGTCGGTCTGCCCCATATTGAGCCAGTCATGAGGCAAAGTCCTGTAAAAATTGCCCCCGGTAGAGCCATCGCTTTCGCTGCGATTCCGGCCAAAGGATGTCGCCAAATAAATTGCACCAAAGAAGCTAAGGCGATGCTGCTCCATCCCCCCATGGCGAGCCATGCGGTGGGCACATGGATATATAAAATGCGGACGGTTTCCCCTTGGAGGTAATCCGGCGGGGTCACGAATAAACCGCCGATAATGCCAGCGAGGCTGAAAAGAATACCCGCAAGGCCAAGCCAAGGTGTTAATTTTCGGCTTAGGGATAGAAAAAAATGAGGATTAGCAAGTCTTATCATAGGATGGTTATCCTTGGCATTCTTTATCCCTTAACAAACAAAAAAATAAGATAGATTGACCCAAAATCAGGGTTTTATCATTTTTCCAAAAATCTTTCGATATTGTCTGATTCTTTATGTCTTGTGGATTATTTTCCGAAGAAAAATCTATCGTAAAATAGCGATAACATGGCACAAAAAAAGCATATTGCTTTATCAAATAATGCGTTTTTAGATATCTATTTATCAATGTCCAAGCCTGATTTCACCATTCCGGTATCAGATCTTTTTCTTTTGATTTTTTAGCAAAAATTCATTTCTTTTTTAAAATCAATTTGGAATTTAAATCTAAATTTTTAATTTATTTTTTATTTTAAGTTTAAATTTAAACCATTTTTTTAAAAAAATGAAAAAGAAAAATTTCTCGAAAATTCCACCTGTTTTTTCCTGAAAAAATCATCCCTTTTTCGAAAATCTTAAAATTACCAAAATGTAAAATGAAAGAATAATTTACTGTGATTAAATAAATTGTTTGTTGTCTTTAAAGTCAGCGAAGGAAATTATTTTAGGGAGGTTGAGGGACCGGAGGAGGGGGGAACTTATGCAAAAACTGGCTATAGCATCATCCTTAATAATAGCCTTTCCTTTATCGACGCCTGTTCATGCAAAAGCGTCCGATAACAAGGTATCAGAAGATAAACAGACGATTCAGGTGACGGCAAGATCCCCTTTTGAGGCCAATCAAAAGACGCCGATTTCGACTTCGGTTTTTACGAAGGAACAGGTCAAAAAACTGAATGTTCACGATCTTCAGGGTATGTTGGCTTTTATTCCTTCTGCCAGCTTTAGTGCAGCACCTTCTTCAAAAGATAGATCGATTTTTATCAGGGGCATCGGCACCGTTGCCCATTCCCGCGGATTAGAACCTTCTGTTTCGACGGTTATTGATGGCGTTGTTCTATCCCGAGGCGCGCAGGCCACATCTGACATTTTGGATGTTGACCATATTGATGTTTTAAAAGGCCCCCAAGGTACCCGTTTTGGTAAAAATGCGTCGGCTGGACTTATCAATATTGTAACAGCGGCGCCTACCCAAGACTTTCACGGTTTCGGAGAGGCTTCTTATTTTTCAGGTAATGAATACCGGATTTCAGGCGGTATTTCAGGCGGCCTTATTAAGGATAAATTGGCCGCCAATGCGTCTTTTCTGGTGAGTGGTTTTGATGGCAACGTCCATAATGATTTTTTAGGAAATACGGTCAACGGCTATAAGCATCGTGGAGGAAGAACCAAATTTCTATGGACACCGAGTGATCGAACAAAAGTGACTTTGGGGTTGGATTATATTTATTCCAACGACAATGTCCCAAATGGTATTTTTGTCTCCTCTGCAAAAACGGCTTATCCTTCTGGGAAGGTAACCAATAATACAGCACTACAGGCCGCTTTAAAAAATGAAGGTATTACCCCGACAAAAAATAACAACCATATAAGCAATGATACATATGGTTATACGATTGACCATAACGGTGGTGCATCCATTACCTTGGATCAGGATTTGGGCGGTGGATATTCTCTAACTTCCATTACCGCCTATCGCCGTTGGCAAAATAAACAAATTTACGACTATGACCAACTGGCACATATCTATGGCAGCTTACCCAAATTAGTGGATGTGGGCTGGATCAATTTTTGGCAGGCCTCTCAAGAAATACGAGTAGCGTCACCCAAAGGGCATTTTTTTGATTATGTCGCTGGATTTTATTTTCTCCATTCCGACGAGCATGAAATATATGATCGTTATATGAGTAAATTGTCTGGAAACGGTGTGGCATCCTATCATGGTCATGCCGATTTCGGCACCAGAAGTAATAATTATGCTATTTTTGGCGAAGGTAATCTTAATTTCACCAAAAAATTCAGGGCTATTTTAGGCCTTAGATTGCTACGAGATGATCTATCTTATTTCTTTGGTCGTCAGTCGGATTCTGCCACAACGGTAACGGGGATTCGTCCGAGCTTTAAGTCTTCGGGATCAACATCCCATTATGGGTATGTCGACCGCATCGGTTTACAATATGATATTACCAACGATATCCATAGCTATTTCACCTATTCTCATGGGTATAAGGGCCCTGCTTACAATGTTTTCTTTAGTGCCCAGAGCACCGATACCAATGTTTTAAAACCTGAGACCAATAATAGTTATGAGATCGGTTTCAAAACACAGCTGTGGGACAAAAAAATTACGGCTAATTTTGCCGCCTTTATTGAGAATTTTTCTAATTACCAAGCGAATAACGTTGATAGTACGGCCGGAGGCGCATTGATTACGCATCTGGTTAATGCGGGCACCGTATCAACCAAGGGTGTTGAAGGCGATATCCGTATTCGCCCGATCAAGGATTTTTCCTTTGGCGGTAATTTTGCCTATAATCATGCTGTTGTTGATCATTTTAATTGTCCGGTTAATGCCTCGGTATCTTGCAATGTTGACGGCAAACCCCTGCCCTTTGCTCCGCGTTGGAAATTGGTAGCTAATGCCGATTATGCCACAGATTTAAATGATCGTTTTCGTTTTACGATCGGCGGCAGTTATAACTGGCAAAGCAAAACCCAGTATTCGCTGACAGAAACAGTCGATACCATTCAAAAGGCCTATGGCATTTTGAATTTCAACACATCCATCACTGATAAAAAGAACAAGCTAAGTGTCATGCTTATCATGAGGAATGCTCTTAATACGCATTATTCTCCTTACCTTACTTATGGCAGTCTTGGCGGTGTTACTAGCTGGATATCCCGTGATTACGGTCGTTACGGTGGTGTGACCATCCATAAAGATTTTTAGAATATGTCCCCATTTTTTAAAGAATCACATTTAATGGTTCATAAATTAATATAAAAATCAACAATAAAAAATATTTTACCCCTATAAATATTTTGTTTCTAACAATTTAGAAGAAAAAATGTCATTGTTTTTATATATCTTCATAAGAGATGAGCCAATTTTTACATACAAAAAGGTTTTAAAATGAAATGTAGTCATAAATTGGTTATGTCATTTGCTTTATTGGGAAGTTTTTCTTTTGCATTCACTGGATGCAACAAAAATGTTCAGCCATCCAATAACGCAAACCCTTTTGAAGAAAAGCTTTTAAAGGAGGCGAAAACCAATCTTGATCTGTCACAGGTAACCTTGCGTGTTGGGGCGTCAGAAGGCCGAAACGGACAATCCGTTATTAAAGCGGCTAAGCTGGATAACACCCCATACAAAGTTGATTTTAATGTTATGCAAAGCGGCAATTTGACGATGTCGGCTTTATCTGCCAATCAACTCGACCTTGGAAACGGTAGTCAGATACCACCTCTTTTTGCCTCGCAGGCAGCCAATGGTGGTAATTTTAAAATTATTGCTATCAGAAAAGGGGCAACACTTGATCAAGAGCTTCTGATTAAGAAAGATTCCCCGATCCATTCAGTTTCCCAATTAAAAGGGAAAAAGGTAGCTTATGTCAAAGGGACAACAGCACAGTATTTTCTAGCCAAAATGCTGAAAAATGCAGGTCTTTCATGGCAAGATATTGATGCCATTCCAACATCAACCTCTGATGGGCTTTTTGCACTTTTAAGCGGGAAAGTGGATGCCTATGCCAGTTATGGCAATTCGGTTTTAACAGCCCATCAAAAGGGCGCAAAAACTCTAGAATCCGCAGAGAAAATTCTGTCTGGTGATTATTATTGGTATGCCACACCAGCCGCAATCAATGATCCCAAAAAACATGCTGCCATTGTTGATTATCTCGCCCGTTATCACGAAGCGAATGAATGGGCGCGAGAACATCCTGAAGAATGGTCAGAAATTTACAGCAATGAAAATAATCAGAATCCCGAAGATTTTCTTCAGATTTTAAACCAAGAAAACAAACAATCTCATGCAAGAGTAGAACCGATAGATGAAAGAACGATCTCTTCTGAAAAAGACATAGCGGATACCTTCTATGATTTAAAATTATTAAATAATAGGGGAGATATTCATGAAATTTTCGATGATTCATTCAAGGCTGAAATCGGTAAATTTACTCCCTATTAAGACTATTCTATGGCATAGAATAATCTTTCCCTGTCTTATTCCAATAATAGCCGTGTTGGCGTGGTTTTTCCTTACCCAAGGACAGAATAGCGAAAGTATTTTTCCGACGCCTCAGTCCGTCTGGCATGTAACCGTTAGACTGGCAAAAAATGGCGCTCTTTGGAATAATTTATGGGTCAGCAGTCTACGCGCTATCGCTGGATTTATTATCGGTGGTGGTATCGGATTTTTTTTGGGGGTTTTGAATGGCCAATTCAAAATAGCCGAAGAAATATTGAACACCCCTATCCAGATGATCCGTAACGTGCCGCATCTTGCCTTGTTGCCCCTTATTCTAATCTGGTTTGGCTTAGGAGAAACGTCCAAAGTTATATTGATTGCTTTGGGATGTTTTTTCCCGATTTATTTGAATAGCTTTTATGGCATTCGCCACATCGACAAGAAATTACTGGAAATGGGAAAAGTCTATGGCCTGACCCATAGAGAGACCTTCCAAAATATTATTTTCCCCGGCGCGACCCCTTCTATCATGGTAGGAATCCGCCAGTCTTTGGGAAGAATGTGGATCACATTGATTGTTGCTGAGACCGTCGCTGCCAAATCAGGTATTGGGTATATGGCGACTAATGCCAGAGAATTCATGCAAATCGATATTATCGTTTTAACTCTTATTATCTATGCGATGCTGGGCAGTTTTTCAGACTTTGCAGCCGCGAAAATCGAAAAACATCTTTTACGCTGGCATCAAGATTACAGAAAAATTTTGGAGGAAAGCTAGATGGAAAAGATATCTATCCAACTTTCCAAATTACGGAAGAATTTTGGAACGGTAGAAGTTTTAAAAGATGTTGATATCGCGATTCCAGAAGGGCAATTTGTAGCTCTGGTTGGAGAAAGCGGTTGCGGTAAAAGCACCCTTTTACGGTTAATTTCTCATCTAGAACGCCCAACTTCCGGTCAGCTTCTGATTGATGGGAAAGAAAGAAGAAAAATCAATCCGTCTGTCCGCTATCTCTTTCAGGAAGCGCGATTATTGCCTTGGCGAAGCGTTCTCGACAATGTGCGTTTGGGTGCCAAAGATCGAGATAAAGAGATTGCTCGTGAATCCTTGGAATCCGTCAATCTTCTGGACAAAGAAAATGAGTGGCCAGAGATTCTATCTGGCGGTCAATGTCAACGCGTTTCACTTGCAAGAGCTTTAGCAGGGAAACCCAAAATTCTTCTACTGGATGAACCTTTGGGCGCATTGGATGCCTTGACCCGTGTTCAAATGCAAAAGCTAATCGAAGGATTATGGCTTAAACAAAAATTTACGGTTCTATTGGTTACTCATGATGTCAGTGAAGCCGTCTATTTAGCTGACCGTGTCATCGCCCTTGAAAATGGGCAGATTGGTCTGGATCGCGAAATTCCCCTTCCAAGGCCAAGAGTCAAAGACAGACATTTCGCTTGTTTTGAAAATGAAATCCTCAATTTTATAATGAAAAATTATTATATTTAATTTTTTTATATTAAAATTTTAATATGGAATTTTATAATGAAAATTACTAAAGTTGAAATATTTCATGTCCATACTCGTCCCCAATCTGGCCAGCGTCCCATTCTGGTAAAAGTTTCTACGGATGAAGGTATTTATGGCCTTGGTGAAGCGGGTATTGCCTATGGTGTAGGAGGCAGTGCTGCGGCTGGTATTCTAAAAGATTATGCCGCTCTTTTGATAGGGGAAGATCCCTTTAATACTGAAGCTATTTGGGAAAAACTTTTCAAAAAAACTTTTTGGGGACAGGGCGGTGGAACCGTTATTTTCTCTGGCATTTCTGCTTTTGATATCGCCTTTTGGGATATTAAAGGTAAAGCCTTGAATTTACCGGTTTATAAACTGCTTGGCGGTAAAAATCGCGAAGATTTAAGAGTGTATGCTTCGCAATTACAATTTGGATGGGGCAAAGAGCGAAAATCCAAAGGTCGCAAAGAAGAATATGCAGAAGAAGCCTTGAAAGCGGTTGCAGAAGGTTATGATGCCGTCAAAGTCGATGTTTTAGCGCATGATCGAAATGGCAGCCGAGAAGGTGTTTTTCTTGAAGGCCCCCTTTCCTCTGAAACGATTAAAATCGGTGTAGAACGCGTCGAAGCCATTCGGGATGCCGTGGGACCTGATGTCGATATTATTGTCGAAAATCATGGTCACACCGATCTGGTCAGCGCGATTCAATTTGCGAAAGCGATCGAAGAATTCAATATCTTTT
>NZ_JAIWON010000059.1 GCF_020216885.1 Zymomonas sp.
TTTATGAAGAAATTAACACCCCTCTCAATCCTCGTCTTTTGAAAGAAGCCAAAAGAAAGATAGATATTCCTTTGGCATCAGGTGAAAGAATTTATTCTCGCTGGGGATTTTTGCCTTTCCTTGAAGACCGCTCAATCGATGTTATTCAACCTGATTTGGGAACTTGTGGGGGATTCACTGAATTTAAAAAAATTGCCGATATGGCACATATTTTTGAAGTCACGGTACAAGCCCATGTTGCTGGCACCGGCGTTGCCGAAGCCGCCTCTTTGCATGCAGAAATTGCTATCCCGAATTTTTGTATTCATGAGCATCACCAAAAGACTTTGCTGCCTGAATATGAAGAGCTTTGTGTGCACAATTACCAACCTGTCAAAGGCCGCTATAAAGTACCAGAATTGCCGGGTATCGGACAGGATATCACGGAAAATCTATATCAGATTTCCGACTATGTCAGCATAGCCTAGGAGCAGGAAAATGGCGAATAAAGCTGGAAAGGATAGTTTGAGCTGCACTAATTGCGCGGTTAACACCTGCAAAAAAGAAGCTGGAAAGTATCCCGAATTTTGTCCGACCGTCAGCCTGTCAGATCAGGAAATAGACGATATTATAGAGCTTTATAGCCATGACCATGAAGTTCGCAGGCTGGCTGTGGCTGGGTCGGAAGTCGAAGGCGCATTCTATGGCAAATATACCCGTGTTGAAGAGGTTATGGAATTTGCGCGCAGGATCAATGCCAAAAAAATCGGGATTGCGACCTGTATTGGTCTTATAGAAGAAAGCCGCATCTTTGCGCGTATTTTGAAAGCCAAGGGATTTGAGGCTTTTGGAGTGGCTTGCAAAGTAGGTGCTGTCGAGAAGACCAAGATAAATATTGAACTGCAATATTTGCGGCAGCCTTTTGAACGGATATGCAATCCGGTCTGGCAAGCAAAATTGCTCAACAAACAAAAAACCGAACTGAATGTTGTCATGGGATTATGCGTTGGACATGATAGTTTATTCTATCGTTATTCCGAAGCCCCAGCGACAACTTTGGTCACAAAAGACCGGATAACTGGGCATAACCCGATTGCGCCTCTACAGGGGGTGAAGACCTATTACAGCCATTTGTTAAAAACAGAAAAAGATTAAAATAATGATAGGCTTCTTTCTGTCTCTTCTGGAAAGAAGGAGCAGAAGGAAGCCTTGATAAATAAAAAACTATAATCGTATCGTCTTGAGACATCTTTAAAAAAGATTGAATCTGAAAGTCCTATCAAAAAAATGGCCTGATTAAGGATAGGAAGTGATCTTCTGGCATGAAGCATCTGGACAGGAGCGTTTAACCCCCTTATCGAAAGCGCTATGTCCGTTTCTTCAATCGCCGATAAAATTGTTTCTGAATCGATTCTCATTGTCGATTTCGGAAGCCAAGTCACTCAGCTTATCGCTCGCCGTGTCCGTGAAGCCGGTGTATATAGCGAAATCGTCCCTTTTAACCGTGCGGAAGAGGCTTTTCAGCGCTTGCAGCCGAAAGGGATCATCCTTTCGGGCAGTCCGGCTTCTGTTGTCGCAGGAGGCAGTCCGCGCGCACCGGAATCCTTTTTTAAGGCCGGTATCCCGATTTTCGGTATCTGCTATGGGCAGCAGGTCATGTGCCATCAGTTAGGCGGAAAAGTGACCGCTAATGATGTCGATGGCGAATTTGGCCGCGCCTTTATTGATGTGATCGCGCCCTCCCCTCTGTTTGAAAATTTGTGGAAGGTCGGCGAAAAGCATCAAGTATGGATGAGCCATGCCGATCGGGTCGAGGCTTTGCCTGAAGGCTTTAAGCCGATTGCGGTTTCTGATGGTGCGCCTTTTGCTTTAATCGCTGATGAAAAGCGCCGTTTTTATGGTATGCAATTTCATCCTGAAGTGGTGCATACCCCCGATGGTGCAAAGCTGATCGCTCATTTCGTTCATGAGATTTGCGGCTTGGCCGGTGATTGGACAATGGCGGAGTTCCGTCAGACGAAAATCGCTGAAATCAAAAAACAGGTTGGCGATGGGCGCGTTATTTGCGGTTTGTCGGGCGGCGTTGATTCTTCTGTGACCGCTGTTTTGGTGCATGAAGCCATTGGCGACCAGTTGACTTGCGTTTTTGTCGATCATGGTTTGATGCGTCAGGGGGAAGCCGAGCAGGTCGTTTCCCTGTTCCGTGAGCATTACGGTATCAAGCTGGTTCACGTGAATGCCGAAGACCGCTTCTTGGCTGGCTTAAAGGGTGTAACTGATCCCGAAACCAAGCGGAAATTTATCGGTAAAACTTTTATCGAAATTTTTGAAGAAGAAGCCAAGAAAATCGGTGGTGCCGACTTCCTTGCCCAAGGCACCCTTTATCCCGATGTGATTGAAAGTGTCAGTTTCCTAGGGGGCCCTTCGGTAACGATTAAAAGCCATCACAATGTTGGCGGCTTGCCAGAACGCATGAATATGAAGCTGGTCGAGCCGCTTCGTGAATTATTCAAGGATGAAGTCCGCGATTTGGGTCGTGAACTCGGTATGCCAGATGTTTTCGTTGATCGGCATCCTTTCCCCGGCCCTGGTTTGGCTATTCGTATTCCCGGTGAAGTGACAAAAGAACGCTGTGATATCCTGCGTAAGGCAGATGCGGTTTATCTGGAAGAAATCCGCAATGCCGGTTTGTATAATGCAATCTGGCAGGCTTTTGCGGTGTTGTTGCCAGTCAGAACCGTAGGTGTGATGGGTGACGGCAGAACGTACGATTCCGTTTGTGCCTTGCGGGCGGTGACTTCGACGGACGGAATGACCGCTGAAATTTATCCTTTCCAGCCGGAATTTCTAGCCAATGTCGCAACCCGTATTGTGAATGAGGTCAGAGGTATTAACCGTGTGACCTATGATTTCACCTCCAAGCCACCCGGAACGATTGAATGGGAATGATCCCGCGTCTGGCATAGGGTGGCACCACCCAGTGTGAAAATGCATGAAAGCCCGCAGAAATGCGGGCTTTTTTTAGTCCAGCATTAGTCTGGCCACAAACGGGATTGCCTCTTGCCTCATATCATAACCACCGGCACAATCTGAATTGATGCCAATGACGGTATTCTCTTTTATCCTTAAGACGTTCATTGAATCGGCTTTAAGAATTTTCATCACCGACCGTCAGTATCCATGAGATAGGTCGAGATAACCAGTAAGGATGATAACAGGCGGCCTTCGCGTGCGAAGCTTTCGCGCCTTATCCCCTCCCTATCGTCACAAAATCATTTTTGATGACATCGTCTTTGCTTTTTTCATCAGGATATGCCGGAATGCTATTCCTATCGAGCCGATGCCTATACCGCCCAGTAGGGAAAACGCGTTATTGCCTTCGGCTTTGTCCTAGCTTTTGGCGTTACCACCACCTGAACAGGCTGTAATCTATTGAGCAAGTTAAAAAGGATCCCAGTTTGCTGCCTCCATTTCGAGCCTGATATCATGCTGCGCATGAAGGATAAGGTGTTAGAGATAATAACTGTAAATAATAAGGGCAATTCCGCCGATGACCGCCATGACAGACCATCCTGTCATCCCGATCCCTAGAAAGCTATGTTCTGTTTTAGACCAAATTTTTTTAAAGAGTCTTGCCATAAACAGATTTACAACCGCGCCGAATAGTAGCCCTATACCATCGGCCATATAAGCGGCCGGATGCAAGGCCATACTCTGCAAAAAAATCGGCCGAAGAAGAAATGTTGCGCCCAGCATAGCGGCAATCAATAGGAAGACAGAAACCATACCTAACCCTGACCAACGGGCAATCACAATCATTTTTAAAGTTCCTTGCTCATTTAGCTGTAATAAGAGCGCGCATAGTCGCGTAAAATCTTTTTTCTTGCAAATATGCATCGAGTAATTTTTTGAAAAAAGAAGCGTTTTTTGGGGTGGCTTCTCGATGGACTTTTTACTGAAGAGAGAATGTCTTCTGCCAAAAAAAGGAAAGCAAGGCGATTAAATTCTATGGCGGACTTCATCTGAGTGTTGGCAGTCTTGGAGAGAAGAGAATCTCTGTCTCGAACGCGATTGTAACAAGCGTCTATTCTGCCTGAGCTATCTTTTCTGACAGAGACTACCCTTTTTTTTAACCACATCGTCTAGTGAATTACTTTTAAAAAAGCATTTTGTTCTTGTCTGATATTTCTTGAAGGATGGGTGTCAGGCTCATCTTCTATAGAAGATCAAGGCTCAATCAATGTGGACTCATGAGGGGCTTCGGTAGATGCGGCCTGAATCCCAGCTGATAAATGAGAAAAACTAAAACAGACAGCTAATTAGGTGATTCCATTATGCCATGCTGTAAAGCTCCAGCTGTGCTTAAAACAAATCTGAGCATTTCTTTGCACATTTATTAGATGAACACAGCACAGTATCTTGTAATAAATTATCTAAATTAGGTGTAATATCAATAATTACACCCTTATGATCAATAAAAATCAAAAATATTGATGAGACATGCACCCAGTAAATTAAATAAATAATTAGTATATTATACCGTTTTATCGATGTAAAATAATAGTATTTTTATACTTAAACGATCATTTAAAAATAAATGATATATTATATAATAATTTTAATATTATTGCCTTATACATAAAGATGAATTTATTATTTCAATAAAAGCAATATTCCGTATATTATTAAAACATGATTTTGAGAATAAATTCGCATTTACTGGAATAGATACGGGTATGCTACCCGAGTTACCAATTACAATTTTAGAAAAAGATAACAAGCGGTTGGTTAATTTTGGAGAGTTAAAGACAGCTAGCCTGTTTGTATAGTTTGCTGATCTTATGAGTGGTGAATACCAATATCACAAAGCTTTATAGAAGTTTTCTTAAATATTTTTTCTTATTAAGAAAAAGCCCGCATGAAGCGGGCTTTTTTAGTAGAGAGGGTTTTATTGAAAAGCCTATTTTTGTCCATGCTGGCTTTTAAAGGGCGCGCATGACGAGGCTGATTGAGGCCGCGAGATAGGGAATCATGGCATCCATCGCCATATCAGAAAGCTGGATAAAGACGCGGCGACCATCGCGAGGATCGGCGATACGGACAAAGATTTTTTCTTCCGTCAATGATTTGATCCAACGTAGCGCCGTTGTTGGCGGCACAGCAGAAGCAATGCACAGGCTGGAAACCGAGACTTGGCGGCCTTCCAATCGGGCAGCCGTTAAGTCAAGCAGCATATCCCAAGCTGGATCCGCAAAAAGCGAAGCCGAGAAATACTGATCCCGCAAGCGGCGTGAACGAATAATAGCCCGAACCACAGCGGCATTGATATTGATCTTTTTCTGTTCGGGTTGTGCTTCGGTCGTGACCACCCCATGACTACGGCTTTCCCCGTTAAAAGAGGATGGCAGCGCGTAATTCATCTTGGCATTTTCTTCACTGGACAATGATTCCAGCATTCTGGCAATGCGGCTGACTTCTTCGCTGATCGTTTTTAATGGCGGTCTTCTTGTGTCGGAAACCACATCATGCAGCGTTAAAGAAAGAGGACGAACCGCCTTCTTTAAGGCAGGTAGCCAGCTTTTTTCATCGCCGCTGACAAGTAACTGCACATCCGTTTCGAAGAAGCGGTTATAAGCCATATCAACAAACGCTAAGGGAATATTCAGAACCACCCCGATAACATCATAGGATAATCTGGCGAGAATGGCATCCATCAATTCATCGGCCAGTTTTTCATCTTGAAGCGATGTCATATCAAGCAAAATAGCATCCCCCGCCATGCCATTTCGCAAAACTTCTACCGCTTCATTGATCGGAAATAAACGGGTTGTAAAACCCATATGAGTAACGGAATCTTCCAGTTCCATTTGCCGTTCGGCATCCGAGGCAATTACCAAAATCTGGGGTGCCGTTTTATAAAGCAAAGCGCCTTGGTTTTTTGGGACATTTCCCAGATTATAAAAAGAAGGATTGGTGCTTGCTGATTTTTCCAGTCCCACCATCGCGTATACTCCCTGTTTAGACATGCTCTCGCTATTACTCGTGATGTCGATGTCTGTAGGCTATCTTCTCTGTCAAAGCGGAGCATTCCTAGATTAACCACCTCCATAACGGAGACATATTTTTGCCCATGTTCGCGCCTTATATGTGGAGCATACCCACGGGGGTGATGTTTTTCCCGAATAAAGACGGGAAAAAAAAATATTTTCGTTTAATAGCTTTAATTACGTAACAAATGCGCTTTTGTTGAGTGAAGGGATATCAATTATGACTGAAAATAAGGCTATTTGGCAGCAGACTGTCGCGCTTATCGAACCGTTCAACAAAAAAGCGGTTCCTTTGACCGCAGAGACCAGCTTTGCGACTGGCCTTGAATGGGACAGTTTGACGGTTATGGATTTCGTTGCTGCGGTTGAAGACGAGTTCGATATTTCGATTTCGATGAACTTGCAGGCCGAAATTGAAACGGTCGGCCAGCTTGTGGCGGTGATTGAAAAGCTGGTAAACGAAAAATAATCGATATTCCCGAAGAGATAGGCGGTTGATACCGTCTGAAAAGAATTAAGTATTGAAAGTATGTGCAGGTGACTGATCTTTTTTCAAAATTCGATCCGCTGATTGCTATCCGCAAGGAAATGTTAAGTCATGGCGGACGTGATCCTTTTTCCGTGGTAATGGAAAAGGTATTATCCCCGACAAAGGCCATTATTAAAGGGAAGCCGGTTATTTTGCTGGGCACCTATAACTATATGGGGATGACGTTTGATCCTGATGTGATTGCTGCCGGTGAAAAAGCATTAAAAGAATTTGGCGCAGGCACCACCGGTTCACGCGTTTTAAACGGCACCTATCAAGGACATAAGGCTTGTGAAGAAGCCTTGAAAGACTATTACGGCATGGAACATGCCATGGTCTTTTCAACCGGATATCAGGCCAATCTTGGCATGATTTCGACTTTGGCCGGTAAAGGCGAATATGTCATCATCGATGCAGATAGCCATGCGTCGATTTATGATGGTTGTCGTCTTGGCAATGCAGAAATCATCCGTTTTCGTCATAATTCTCCTGAAGATCTTGACCGTCGCCTTGCCCGCTTACCAAAAGACGCTGGAAAACTCGTTGTTTTGGAAGGCGTTTATTCAATGCTGGGCGATATTGCGCCTTTGGCAGAGATGGTGGCGATTGCCAAAAAGCATGATGCCTTGATTCTTGATGATGAAGCGCATGGTATGGGATTCTTTGGTAAGAATGGCCGTGGTGTCTTTGAAGAATTGGGTCTGGACGGTCAGATTGACTTTATTGTCGGCACTTTTTCAAAATCAGTCGGCACTGTTGGTGGTTTCTGTGTTTCCAACCATCCTCAATTTGAAGTGCTGCGTCTGGTATGTCGTCCTTATGTCTTTACGGCTTCTTTGCCACCAAGCGTCGTTGCCACCGCAGAAGCCTCTATCCGCAAACTTCAAAAGGCCAATGACAAACGCGAACATCTGTGGAAAAATTCCCGCCGTTTGCATAGTGGTTTGAAGGAAATGGGTTTTACTCTGGGAACGGAAACCGCCCAATCAGCCATTATTGCGGTCATCCTGCCGGATCAAGAACAAGCCGTTGCCATGTGGCAAAATCTGCTTGAGCTGGGTCTTTATGTCAATCTGGCACGCCCACCTGCGACGCCCGCTGGCATGTTCTTGCTGCGTTGTTCGCTTTGTGCCGAGCATAGTGATGATGAGGTCACGGAAATTCTGGCGATATTTAAAAAAGCCGGTCAGGCAACCGGTGTTTTGGCGGCCTGATTTTTCTGATGACACCAAAAATCTTCCGGTCAAAAGACTTGGCCGGAAGATTTTTTATAAAGTGATTATTAAAGCCTTGTTTTGAATTTTTAATAAAGGCGTGAACGTCTGATTTTCTGATAAAAAGAAAAAGCCTTTAGTCGGCCATAGCGTCTAGTTCTTCGTAATCCTGATGCAGTGTATTTTTAGGTTTGGCGAATAAAGCGACATCCCCGACGATCAAAATAGCGGGCCCGATAACCTTTTCATTTTGAATCGTATTTTCAAGATTGATAAGCACAGAGCGTATAATCCGGCTGTCCTTGCAAGTCCCGCGTTCGATAATCACGACGGGGATATGACTGTCTATGCCTTCATGGATCAAGCATTGCGTGATAAAACGCGCTTTTTTGATGTCCATATAAACGACCAAGGTATGCCCCGATCCAGCAAGGCCTTTCCAATTCACCGAAGAAGCGGTTTCCTGTTCCGGTGTCGAAACAAAGCTAACGACATCGGATAACCCCCGATGAGTCAGTGGTAACATCGCATCAGCCGCACAACCTAAAGCCGCAGAAACCCCCGGAACGACCTCTACCGGCATACCGGCTGCCCGAACGGCCTCAACCTCTTCCCCGCCCCGACCAAAAACAAAGGGGTCACCGCCTTTCAGGCGAACCACAATTGAACCGGTTCGGACATGCGCAATCACTAAGGCATTGATTTCGCCCTGTGTTAAAGGTTGCCGTTCGTTCTTTTCCCCTTCACTATCGGAGCAGACCGAAATTGCCTGTGCTGTTTTCGGGATATAGGCAAGAATACCTTCGTCTATTTCTGCATCATAGACCACAACATCCGCTTGCCGAAGCACATCAACAGCACGCAAGGTCAGTAGTTCGGGGTTGCCAGGGCCGGCACCCACAAGAATAACCCGCCCTCGGGCATCTGGATCGAGCAAACTAGTCATAACACTATCTTTTTGTCTGTTTTTACGACCTTTGGGCAAATCATCTTTGCTTTCCATGCCGTTAGGGAAACTTTACGCCTTGGGCAGGCAAGATGAATGATGGGGTGGCCAGTCGGGAAAAACAATCATCCTTCCTAAAATTTATTACCGTTGTTTACTCCGGAATAAATCCAAAGCTTTATTGATTGTCTGATTTTCTGCTTTGCGATAGCCTGAACAAAAGCATTCGAGCGTTCTTTTCAGTGAAGAACAAGGCTTTTAAGAAAAAATGAGGAAGAGGGGGTATAAAATGTCAGAGATAATTATTTCGACTGATCCGGTGACGGGTCAAATATTATGGCAAGGTTCAGTGGGAGATGTCGATCAGGCGGTCAGCCGCGCCCGTTCTGTTTTAAGCGGATGGGCGAAAACCACTTTAGAAGATCGAATTGTTATTTTAGAGCGTTTTGCCGCTATCATTCGTGAAAAAGCAGATGTTTTTGGGACAATCATTGCCAAAGAAACCGGCAAGCCTTTTTGGGAAGCAAAAACAGAAGCCCAGATCGTTGCCAATAAGGTCGATATATCTGTTTTAGCCTATAAAGACCGAAGTTACCCGGTCGCTTTGCCGGATATCGCGCCCAATATTAAAAGCGGAATTACTTATAAGCCGCATGGTGTTTTAGCGGTATTAGGCCCGTTTAATTTTCCGGCGCATCTGCCCAATGGTCACATTGTTCCGGCCTTGATTGCCGGTAATGTCATTATTTTCAAGCCATCGGAAAAAACGCCTGCCTCCGGCGAATTTTTAGTGCAATGTTATCATGAAGCCGGTGTGCCAAAAGAGGTCGTTCAATTACTGATCGGTGGACGATCTGAAGGTGAAGCCTTGAGCCGCCATCATGGTATTGATGGCTTGTTATTTACCGGATCTTCACAAGGCGGTGTTGCTTTAAGCCGCGTTTTTGCTGAAAATCCCGGTCGGATTTTGGCTTTGGAAATGGGCGGGAATAATCCGCTGGTAATCTGGAATAGCGAGGATATTGAATCCGCAGCAGCCATTGCTGTCCAATCCGCTTATTTATCAGCGGGACAACGTTGCACCTGTGCGCGCCGGTTGATTGTAGAGGATGGCAAACATCAGCCTTTATTGGACGCTATTCAACGGTTAATTGGGCGGTTGATTATTGACCAGCCTTTTGCTGATCCCCAGCCTTTTATGGGATCGGTGATTGATAATGCCGCCGCCGATCATGCTGAAAAAGCCTATAATGATCTGGTCGCGAATGGTGCCAAAATACTCCAT
>NZ_JAIWON010000060.1 GCF_020216885.1 Zymomonas sp.
CCGTTAAAGCGTCTTGAGAAAGACAAGCCCTTTTTGACCCCTGCCCTGTTGGATATGACGGATTGTGCCGACAAGGTGGATGAAGAAATTTTTGCGCCCGTCTTGAAAGTTATTCGCGTATCCGATTTTGATGCCGCTCTTAAAGAAGCCAATAATACCCGATTTGGATTGTCGGCGGCTTTGGTCGATGATTCCCCAGAAGATTTTATTCGCTTCCGTGATGAAGTGCGGGCGGGTGTTATTAACTGGAACCGTCCGACCAATGGCGCACCGTCAACTGCCCCCTTTGGTGGGGTCGGCTTATCGGGCAACCATCGCCCCAGTGCTTATTTTGCGGCTGATTATTGTGCTTATCCGGTGACCTCTACCGAGGCCTTGAAGCCTGATACCCGTATCACGGTGGGTTTAAAATAAAGCCTGTAAAGGCGTGCTGCCAATTGGGTATTGGCAGCACCCTTGTCTTTTATTTATTAGAATTTTGCGACCATGCTTGTCGGCCACCAACCCATGTTTCCAAAATTTTGGTCTGGCGCAAAGCGTTGTTATCAACCGTCATCGGGTCACGATCGACAAAGATAAAATCAGCATAATAACCCGCCATTAGTCGCCCGACCTGCTTTTCTGAAAAAGAGGCATAAGCCGGTTGAATGGTATAATAAGAAAAAAGACTTTCGCGATTGATCTTTTTGTCTTTTTGATCGGGATGACTCTCTTGGCGATCAAGAATATCAGCCATCATTTCAAAGGGTGAAGCGGAAATAGCCCCGAAGGTTACCGGAACCGAGTGATCAATCAGAGTATCCCATGCCTCGATTTCAGAAAGTCGGTTCGCGCCTATCCTTTGCTCGATCACAGATTTATCCGTAAAATAGCTGGAGGGCTGCATCGAGACGACTAGATCATATTTCGACAGTCGTTTAAAATCTTCGCTGTCGATAAGGCTGGCATCTTCAATCCGCCACCGCCGATCGCCCTTATAGCTTTCGGATAATTCATCAATCGCATTTAAAAGCTGGTTATTGGCAGCATCACCGGAGGCCTGAACCGCTACCTGAAAACCATCCATCGCCGCACGGCTCATTAGATTGCGCAATTTAGCATCGTTAAGATTATCGCTGCCTTGTTGATTACTGTCGGCGTAGGCTTGTTTCAGCCAAGCATGACGCGAGACAATATTCCCATCAATCGAGAAGGTCACGCCGCTCATCGAGAGGTGACCATTATAGAGTAAGGCTGTCGGATATTTGCCTGCGATGGAGAGTAATGGATCCAATCCCTGAGCGTAGGATTTTATCCGCAGGCGCAGTCGCCCCGTATCACCCATACGGCGCATAATATTCCAGTCGTCAACCGAGCTTCCCATATCGGTAACAGTGGTAATGCCGCGTTCCAAAAATATCTTTTGTGCTTTTAGAAAAGCCGCATCGCGATCAACAGGCTGTAACGGTGGAATGGCCTGTTTCAGTCGCGTTATGGAATCCCCTGTCAGGATACCGATGGGACTGCCTTTATCTGCATTTTGAGCCGGTTTGATTTGGGCTTTTTCCAAAGCAAGACTATTTGCCCATCCGATATGACCATCAGAACGCAACAACCAAACAGGACGATCATTCACGATTTTATCAATATCGCTGGCCTGTGGCATAGTCTGGCTATGCCATATTTGTTCATTCCAGCCACTGCCCAAAATCCAGCGGGCAGAAGGATGCTCATCCGCAAATTTTTTCAGTTTTTCTTGCGCTTCAGCCAAGGAATGGCTGTCTGAAAGATCCAGTTCTAAAGCCTGTTCCCCCAAAGCCATGACGTGGCTATGTGCTTCGACAAAGCCCGGAATAAGCGTTTTATTTTGCCCATTGAGATAAAAATCAGGCGAAGATGGCCTTTTATCATTTTTGTTGAGTAGTTTGACAACCTTACCTTCGCGGTCAATCTGGAGGCCATTAAAGCGATAAGGATGCCCTTTATTATCAAATGTTATACCGTTAACCTGATCTATCAGACCGTCAGCATAGGCGGGTAAAGCGAAAAAACTGGACAGACCTGCCATCAATGCCAGCGTTTTTACTATTTTCAACGCAGATTTCTCCTGAATATCTCGGGTGGGCGGCTCTTTTAAAAAAGACTATTCTTCTATTTTATGCCGGATAAAAAGCCGTCAAAAGGAATAAAGTTGAGATGTGGTATTTCGATGATAGCGGAAAGAAATCTTTCTTTTGGTGAGATAAATTTTCCGATCACTTTCGTTAAACAAGATTATTTCGGTAACTTGCCTGCCTTCTGTTATGTAAGAATCTACCCTATTTTTTTAAGAGTTAGGGGTATAGAGATAGAGAATACTATCTGTTTTAGATTAAAAGTAATAACGCCGGAAAAACGTTATTGCCCAGACGCAGGATAAAGCATGGTAAGCTTGGATAATCCAGAGACTCTTCCCGTTTCACTTGATGATATCAAACAGGCGCATCAACGCATTAAAAATGCCATTATTAGAACCCCGACCCTTTACAGTCGGACTTTGTCTGACCTGATTGGTGCGGGTGTCTGGCTGAAATTTGAAAATTTCCAGTTTACTGCCGCCTATAAAGAACGGGGTGCGTTAAATAAATTATTGTCGCTGGACAAGGTTGCCCGCGAAAGAGGGGTTATCGCCGCTTCTGCCGGAAATCATGCCCAAGGCCTAGCCTATCACGGGAATCGTTTGGATATTCCGGTCACGATCGTGATGCCTGTCCATACCCCGACCGTGAAAGTCGAGCAAACCCGTGGCCATGGTGCGAATATCGTCCTTTATGGCGAACAATTCGATGAATCCCTTGCCCATGCGTTAGAATTGGCTGAAAAAGACAATCTGACCTTTGTCCATCCTTTCAATGATCCAGCTATTATTGCCGGTCAGGGCACGGTCGCCCTTGAAATGTTGGAAGATGCCCCAGCGATTGACACTCTGGTCGTGCCGGTTGGCGGTGGTGGCCTGATTTCAGGCTGTGCTGTGGTTGCCAAAAATGCAGATCGGCCTTTGGATGTTATCGGTGCGGAAGCTGAGCTTTATCCTTCGATGTATGATTATATCAAAGGAAAAAACCTGCCTTGCGGTGGGGATACTCTGGCAGAAGGGATCGCGGTTCAGGTTCCTGGGCAGTTAACTCGCCGTTTTGTCGAAGCCTTGGTCGATGATATTTTATTGGTCAGTGAAAGCAATATCGAACATGCTTTGTCTTTGATTGTTCAGATTGAAAAGACGATTGTTGAAGGGGCTGGCGCGGCTGGTTTGGGCGCTTTGCTATCGCATCCCGAACGATTCCAAGGCAGACAGGTCGGCATTATCTTTTCTGGTGGTAATATTGACACCCGCTTGTTAGCCAATGTTTTGTTGCGTGATTTGGCACGTTCTGGCCGTCTGGCGCGGTTGCGGGTCAGAATGAAAGATCAGGCAGGTCAGCTTTACAAAGTGGCACGTGTTTTCCACGATCAGCAAGCGAATATTGTCGAGATTTCTTATCAGCGCATCTTTACAACCCTGCCCGCTAAGGGATTATGTGCCGATATTGAATGTGAAACGCGCGATCAGACCCATTTGCGGCATTTAATCGATGCTTTACGTGAAGCGGGTTATGGTGTGACCTTGATTGAACCGGCCTGATATCGGCTATTTTGGAAATAGGGATAAGATTTATGGGTAAAATGCTCCTTTTAGGAAGCGCGGCTTCTTTCGTTGCGCATCGTGTTGCCAAGCGCCAGCGGCGTGGTCTGGCTTCGGCCATTGTATCAACGACCTTGGTGCCGAGCTTAGCTGCGGCGGGTGGTGTGATGTTGGGAGCGGCATCTGTCGGTGTTGTCGCCCAGCTCAAAAAAGGAGCGGAAACCCGCCCGATTACCAGCCGTTTGGCAAAGCTGAAAAACCTTCGGAAATAATATTAAAGATTTTTTCAGAGTTTTCGGTAGAGAAAGGGCGCTATTTCGATAGCGTCTTTTTTTATGATTTTCATGAGAGAAAAGACGAAAAGAAATAGCCTGTTTTAAAAGGGTTTTTGCGGTAGTTTTTCAAAAAGTCTGATGCGAAAAAGCGAGATCAAAAAATTGTTTTTAGGGTTTTCGCAGCCATTCAGTAATAGAGAAAAATTAGTTTTTCTTTGATGCGTAATAGTCGCGGACATGGCGGTTCTGATCTTCCAAATTATTGGAAAAAATATGGCCGCCTTTGCCATTAGCTACAAAATAGAGCGCTTCGCTTTTGGCTGGATGCAAAACAGCTTCGATAGACTGCCGCCCTGGATTGGTAATGGCTCCCTTGGGAAGACCGGTCATCTGATAGGTGTTGTAATCGTTATGCGCCTGTAATTCCGAACGCAAGATAGGATGTCCCAAAGGATAGCCATGCGTAATCGGATAAATAATAGTCGGATCGGCTTGTAACCGCATATTTTTGGCAAGGCGATTATAATAGACTGCCGCGACAATGGGGCGTTCTTCGGGGAGCGCCGTTTCTTTTTCCACGATAGAGGCAAGAATAATCGCTTCTTTGGGCGTTTTAACCTGTGCTTGAGGTGATTTATCAGCCCATAATTTATGGAGCATTTTTTGCATTGCCGATTGCATTCTGGCGATCACAAGAGACCGTTTTTCACCCGGCGTAAAAGAATAGCCATCCGGTAGTAAGCTACCTTCTTCGGGAACCGCAATATCCCCCGTTAGAAGGGGTTCTGCCATGAGGCGGTCATGCACTTCTAAAGAAGGCATTCCTTCTGGAACGACAAAAATATGCCGCACATTGGGCCCATGAGAAAGAAGGTCTATGACCTGACTTAGAGAACGTGTTGCACCGATACGGTAGTCCCCTGCCCGTAGCATAAAAGCAGGTTTACTATGAAGCAGCCACAAAAAGACATTTTCAGAGCGGATAACGCCGGCCTCTTTTAAGATGCGAGCTGTTTTACCGAAAGAGCTGCCTTCGGGAATAGTGACGACCAATTCTTTGTTATTAGGGGTCACCATTGCCCGATTAAAAGCAATGCCGCCTAGAAACACCAGCGCGAGTAACAGAAAGAGAAGCAAGCGACCAAGCCAACGGCTGGGCGGCTTTTGTCCGTTCATTCTGTCTTGCCGGTGAAAAAGGCGGCACATAATTTAGTCTACAGCTTTGAAGATCAAGCTGGCATTTGTTCCACCGAAACCAAAGCTGTTATTCAAAACGGCCTTGATTGAGCGTTTTTTCGGAACATTGGGCACCAGATCAAAGCCAGCCAAGCCATCGCTCGGATTTTCGAGGTTGATGGTCGGAGGGGCGATCTGATCACGCATCGCCAACAAGCAGAAAATCGTTTCAACAGCCCCTGCACCACCCAATAAATGGCCGATGGCAGATTTCGTCGAACTCATTGACATATTTTTAATGTCATCACCAAACAACCGGCGAACGGCGTTGGCTTCGATTTCATCGCCCATAGGAGTCGAGGTGCCATGAGCATTGATATAATCAATATCAGCGGTGGTAAGATTAGCCTGTTCAAGCGCCATTTTCATGGAGCGATAGGCACCATCACCATCTGGCTGGGGAGCGGTCACATGATACGCATCACCCGTCATACCATAGCCGATAATTTCGCCGTAAATTTTGGCACCCCGTGCCTTGGCATGTTCATATTCTTCGAGAATAATAATACCGGCACCATCACCCATGACAAAACCATCGCGGCCTTTGTCATAGGGGCGGGACGCTTTTTCGGGCGTGTCGTTATGACCGGTCGAAAGAGCATGTGCCTGTGAGAATCCGGCGATACCGAGAGGACAAATAGCCGATTCAGAACCACCTGCAACCATGACATCGGCATAGCCCATGCGAATCATCCAGCTGGCATCGCCGATGGAATGACAACCAGAAGAGCATGCCGTGACGACAGCGTGGTTAGGCCCTTTCAGGCCATAGCGGATAGAAACCTGTCCAGCCGTCAGATTGATAAGGCTGGCATGCACGAAATGAGGCGAAACGCGGCGGGGCCCTTTTTCATGGCAGATGATGGATTCTTTTTCGATACGGGGTAAACCACCGATACCAGCGCCGATAGAAAGACCCGTTCTGAGTTTTTCTTCTTCGCTCATATCCATGAGACCGGCATCTTCCAAAGCCTGTCCAGCGGCATCAATGCCATAGATAATGAAGGGTTCGACCTGTCTTATCGTCTTGCTGTCAACGCGTTTGGACGGATCAAAGCCATATTCATGGTCGGCCGGTTTGACTTCACAGGCAACCGTGCAAGCAAAACCTTCCGGATCGAAACGCGTGATACGCCCAGCACCGGACTTTGAGGCCAGAATATTCGACCATGTTGTTTCGACATCGCCACCCAGCGAAGTCACCATTCCCAAGCCGGTAGCGACTACACGACGCATATTACTTTTCTCCCCTTGACAGAATGCCTTCAGCATTATGCCGCATGACACCCCTCCTTCGATTTCTTAAGACAAGACGTGAATATAGACAATTTTATTCTTAATAGAAGGTAGAGGCAAAAGATAATAGAATAAACAGAGATAAAAACAGGATCGGAGGGTAAACACCGATCCTGTTTTTAGGATTAATTAAGCCTTGTGCTCGTCGATATAGCTGACAGCATCTTTGACCGTACCGATTTTTTCTACGGAATCGTCAGGAATTTCAACGCCGAATTCTTCTTCGAAAGCCATAACCAATTCGATGATGTCGAGGCTGTCGGCACCCAGATCGTCAAGGAAGCTAGCATTTTCGACAACTTTGTCGGGTTCAACGCCGAGATGTTCGACAACAATTTTCTTGATGCGCTCTGCAGTATCGCTCATTTTTTAACCTTTCACTTCACTAAGAACCGGAGTCTTGCATTTTCCTGAAAAGTAAGACAATCCGAAAAAAATCTGAACACAAGCAAAACCGTCTGCTGTTTCTTTTGTCCGTTTTTGCGGGACGGAAAAAACGAAGGCGGGCTTATCTATAAATAACATTCATGCCCCTAGCGGGGCATAGGCGCGCTTGGCAAGAGGGGAGATTGCCTTTATTCTGTTTTTGAAAATCATGGAAGGCTATATTCAGCTTTCTTTATTCAGACAAGACAGCATTCTCGATGAATATTTTTGTCTGAAATCCGTGACCGGAATGATATTAAAAAACAGGGTTGAATAGTGTTATTTTCTTTCTATTGATTTTCTCTCTCGCCAAAAGCTAAAAATTAAATATAAATGTTTGTTAACCGATTAACACATATAAAATGAAAATAACGGGATAATTGTTGAAATCTAGCTTTTACAACTGCATCATTCAGGCGTTTCTTAAAAGTTTTGCTCTTTTTTGTCAAAATATTGCCTTTGAAACCAAAAAAGTGATGCGGAAGGATAATTTATTGTGACTTCCCGCTCTAAAAATGACAGCGTTTACCAAGCTGCAAAAACCACAGATTCTGCCTCTGGCACCTGTAAACGGATGCCAATGGTTACTATCCGTGATGTAGCCGCCATGTCGGGGGCTTCGATCAAAACCGTGTCGCGCGTTTTGAATAACGAACCCAATGTCAGGCCGGAAATGCGTGAACGGGTTTTACAAGCAGCCCATAAACTGAATTATCATCCCAATATGGCCGCAAGAAGTCTGGCAGGTCGCCAGTCTTATATGATTGGCCTGTTTTACGAAAACCCAAGTCCGAATTATGTCGTTAATATCCAGACCGGCGCTTTAGACCGTTTACGCGGTGAGCCTTATCGTCTGTTGATGTTTCCAGTTGAAAATTTCAAAGAATTTCATGGCAAAATGATTGCCATTATTCGCAGTTCTGGTCTGGCGGGCGTAATTTTAACCCCGCCTTTGTCCAATGATCCCGAAATTATGGATGAATTGGATCAAAGTGGCGTTCCCTATGTTCGCGTGGCAGGCACCGAGCCTCGCCCCGGTTCGCCTTGTGTGGCCATCAAGGATATGATCGCCGCCAGAGAGATGACCCGTTATCTGTTAGGTCTGGGGCATCGACGGATTGCTTTTTTACGAGGCAATCCGGTTCATCCGGCCAGTAATGCCCGTTTTGAAGGCTATTGCTATGCTTTAAAAAGCGCAGGTATTCCGATTGATCCCGATCTGGTTATTGCGGGTGATTTCCGTTTTGCTAGTGGTTTGGAAGCAGCACGGAAAATATTTGCCCTGAATCCGCGACCGACGGCCGTCTTTTCATCCAATGACGACATGGCCGCCGGTATTGTTCAGGCCGCCCATGAGCATGGGATTGCTGTGCCGCGTCAACTATCGGTAGTCGGTTTCGATGATAGTCAGCTGGCTTCTATTGTTTGGCCGCGTATTACCACGATGCGTCAGCCAATATCGGCCATGGCTTATACCGCGACCGATATTATCCTCAATCTGTTAGAAAATGGCTGGAACACCGAGGAAATCAGGAATGTCGAACTTGATCATGCCTTGATTATCCGAGATTCGGCGGGCCCGCCCTTTTTAGCGAATATGGCAGAGAAGGAAGACGCTTAAGCGTCTTCCCGTCAGCTACCTGTTAGCTCTGCGCGCTTTTTCTGTCTGTTTTTTTGAAAAAACGGTAAATAAGCGAAAGAACAAGCAAGAAACCCAAGCCGCCTGTCAGCATCAGCACCGAAATATAGCGAACCAAAAACGGTTTTGCGCCGCCTTGCCGAATGGTTGCAATATCGACGGCTTTTAGATGGGCATCGCCCCGTCCAAAACGTCCGGTAACGTAATTGGCGAGACTGGCGATATCTTTATCTGAAAGGCGCTGCACCAGCGATTTATCCCCAAAAGACGGCATAAAAACTTCCTGTCCGTCTATTTTGCGTTGCACGCCGTTTAGAATAGTCATTACCAGATTATTGGCTTGGGCTGATCCGATCACGCTATTGTTATATAAAGAAGGAATATGTTGATCGGGGCTGCCATTACCATCACCGCCATGGCAACTGGCGCAATTATTGTCATAAATTGCAGCGCCATCCATCGCTATTGGCCGATCAACCCGAATGGTTTCGCCACTTCTAAGATCAGTTGTCACCGGAGGGGCGCTATATTGATCGCGTGGACGTGAATCATAGCGATCATTGATAGCTGGAACCTGTTTGATATAGCGCGCCAGATCATGCAAATCTTGATCGCTAAGATGGCTTAGGCTGTTGCTGACAGCTTCGGCCATGCCGCCCCCTGCCCGTGCTTTTCCAGTGACTTTGCCGGTTTTGAAATAAGTGACTAGCTCATCTTCGCTCCAATGACCAATGCCGCTATTTGGGCTGGAGGTGATGTTGGGCGCATACCATCCGCCTAGAGGGCTACCACCGAGATAACCGGATTTCTTTTCAGCCATGAAGACATTGCGAGGCGAATGGCAGCTACTGCAATGTTCAAGCGTATCTGCGAGATACCGGCCTCTTTCTAAGCCAGACAAATGCTCGAAATCGGTTTTGGCAGGCTGTTCATTAAGGAATAAAAGATTCCAGCCCATCATCAAAGCGCGGATATTAAAAGGAAAGTCGAGCTTTGTCGGCTGGTTCTTTTGTGAAACCGGCGTGACCGATTTCATAAAATAGAGATAAAGCGCGTGGATGTCTGCCTTGTTAAGGCCAGCATAAGCGGTATAGGGCATGGCCGGATAAAGATGGCCGCCGTCTTTTCGGATACCGCGTTGCAACGCACGGGCAAAATCATCCTCGCTATAGTGACCTATGCCGGTTTCATTATCCGGTGTGATATTAGTTGAAAGGATATCCCCCATAGGTGAGGTGATCGCAAGTCCACCTGCAAAAGCCTTGCCATTAGGGGCGGTATGACAAGCGACGCAATCCGCTGCTTTGGCCAGATATTCGCCTTTTTGAAGAAGGCTGTCGGTATCCGTGGTTGCAGCATGGGATGCTGCCGATATGGCCAAGCCTAGGCCTGTTGTTATCGCCAATATATTCCGGAATTGGGCGAAGAAAGAGCGTGTTTTAGCCATGATATATCTCTTTTTTCAGCGTATCAGCTACCCGTAACGCCAAGGCAGCCACGGTCAGAGTAATATTACCCGTTCCCATAGAAGCGAATACGCCGGAACTGGCGATAAACAGATTTTCGTGGTCATGCGTCCGGTTATATCCGTCCACAACGGAATCTTTGGGATCATGTCCCATAATGGTACTGCCCGCTGGATGATCTTGGGGGAAATAGCCCGGTGTCCAGCGTGGATCGGAGCCTTTCATCAGCCCCATAATTTCCCTGAATACCTTGCGGGAGTGATCGCAGCTTCTGACCGTATAATCCGGCAATTTATAATAGACTTCGGGATGGGGAATACCGAGAACGTCTTTATGGGTTTTGCTGAGCGTTAATCGATTATCAGGATCCGGCATACCTTCATTATGGCTGAACAGCCGCACCAAATGCGATGCCCCGTAGCGGATTTCATTTTCCAAATCTTTACCGACATAGCCTTTGTCAATCGCCAAGGCCGTGGCGAGGTCGATTTGATTATCATCCACCATATGCACCAGATAAGCGCCTCTTTCATTCCGCCATGAGCCATCTCGGAAGCTGTCGATAACATTCGTTTCGAGAGGCCCTCTGCCACACCAAAGAGAGTCCAGACCGCTCATAAAAGTGACCTGCACGCCGGTATGATCCATCATATTCCGGCCTACCTGATCCGAACTATTGGCGATGCCATTTGGATTTTTCTCATCGGCAGAAAGAAGCAATAATTTGGCAGATTCGATGCAATGCGCCGCGATTACAAAAATACGCCCCGTGACCTTATGACTGTGTTTGTCAGGGTCGTAATAGTGAACGGCCGTCACCTTTTTATTGGAGGCATCGGTATCGATTTTATAAACCACGGCATTGTCAATAAAGCGCGCCCCTGCGGCCTCGGCATGAAGCACGGTATGGATACCGTTATACATCGCACCGATAGGGCAAAGCGGCATGCAGTTATTATTGCCTTCGCAAACCGGACGGTTGTCATAGCGGCGCGTATTGCGCGCTTGGGGTTCATGAACCACGCGATAGGCTGTGCGATTATCAATCAGTTTTTTAAACTGTTCTGCCGCATAGGAAAGCGGCAAGGCTTCCATCGGATAAGGTTGGCGGCGGGGTGAGCCAAGGTCTTCGACCTTGGGATCAGGCCCGCAAACGCCCATCATGCTTTCAGCCTGATAGTAAAAAGGCTCGAGATCATCATATTTTAATGCCCAATCGCGCCCTACCCCATAGCGTGACCGTAATTCAAAATCAGAGGGCAGATAACGCCATGCGCAGGCTGACCAATGCCAAGTTGTGCCACCAAGAATACGGAGATAGCTTTGCTGATAAGCCTGTGCATCAGGGCCGGTCGTATGAAGATAGGCGTTAGGGGTGCTTTGATCGGGCGGATGCATTGACCAAGGGGATGGCGGATAAGGCTCGTCATATTTGTTTTTATTGACCGTATTTCGGCAATTATCGAGGATATGTTGCCTGTCAATGCGGGGCCCTGCCTCAAGGACGATGACGGATGCCCCCGTGCTAGCCAATTCTTTGGCGATGCTGCTACCGGCGACACCGGAACCGACGATCACAATATCGGCAGAAAGATCGTTTTTGGATGTCATTTGTTATACCTTCTGCTTTTATTGTCCCAGAGTGTCGGGAACGTCAGGCTGCATAGCGGGCTGTGCTTTGGGAAGCGGCACTTCTGGCGGGCGCGTTGTCCAATAGAATAAATCACCATTGGCATAAGTTTTGGGATAAAGAATATTACGGGTCAGAGAAAACATCATAGCCGAACGGTAAACGACGACTTTGTTATCAACGATACCGCGATACCATCCGTGTAAAATATCCCTGATAAGCGGTGGTGCCTCTGGATTTTCTTTGACCGCTTCTTTGACGAAGTGATTGGCATTATCCCATGTCTGCCGATTGAAGAGCGCAAGAAGCTGATCAAGCTGTGTCCGGCGTTTTGGATTATTGTCGGTTAATTTAGAAAAAAGCGCCTTGCCAAGCACGGGATCAAGCGTTTTTCGATCCGTCAGGCAAAGCGATAATTTCATAAAATGAAGAACATCCGCAGAAGAAAGCGGAGAAGATGAGGCATTGGAAGCGATATCCGCCGTTACCGAAAGAGCGACAACAGATAATCCAGTTGTCAAAATATGGCGACGGCACCAAGGAAAAGAAAAAAAGGCAGAAATCGGCCTGTCTTTCGGAGGAGAAGAGCCCATCATCAAGAACACCCTACAGCTTGATCCCTTTGAATATCGTGCAGATCGACATCAAAGGTTGTTTATTATATTTTACTTTTTAACGTTTATATTTCGAAATATTTCCATCGCATTATACCAAAGATAAATTTTTATTTATCGTTTTATAAAATTATCTTTTGAGGCTTGTTTTTATAGCGAGGAATGTTGATGGCTGAAAAAGGCTAATGATCGGGAATGAAGGTATTTACGATTGATGGGATATCAGGCCTTTATATCCAAAAAGCCGTTACCCTATCGCTTTTTTATTCAAGGCGTGTTTTCAGCAGATAGGAACAAAAGAAGCGAGAGTCTTTTAACGAGGCTTCCTATCCATTCATAGAAATGACGACATAAAAAATAATAACAAAAACATTTTGAGGATTTGCCATGGAAAATGCGAGGAACGGGA